>JACQPQ010000035.1 GCA_016207405.1 Gammaproteobacteria bacterium
GCCTTCTCCTCCGGCGCATTATCAATTTGATCATAGGCTTTAAACTCTCCCCCATACTTCACAGCCAATATCTTCGTCATCGCCGCTGTCAGCGTCGTCTTCCCGTGATCAACGTGCCCTATCGTCCCTACGTTTACATGCGGCTTCGTCCGCTCAAATTTTTCTTTAGACATGGGTTTGTCCTCTTATTCTATAACTTCACTTTGTTGTAATGATGGATTGTGCAACATTAGAAGGAACTTCTTTATATTTTTTAAACTCCATGGTGTAAGAGGCCCTTCCCTGCGACTGTGACCGTAAGTCTGTCGCATAACCAAACATTTCTGCTAAAGGCACCTCTGCATGAATAATTTTTCCTCCCAAACTGTCTTCCATACCCTGCAAAATACCTCTCCTGCGATTGAGATCTCCCATCACATCTCCCATGTACTCCTCTGGAGTAACAACTTCCACTTGCATCATGGGTTCAAGCAGGAAGGGATCTGCTTGATGTGCACCTGTCTTAAAAGCTTGTGAGCCCGCAATTTTAAACGCCATTTCACTGGAATCTACATCGTGGAATGAACCATCGAATAAAACAACCTTGACATCGACGACAGGATACCCGGCTATTACACCATTTTCTGTTTGTTCTTGCACGCCTTTATTGACTGCAGGGATGTATTCTCTCGGAATAGCCCCTCCCACAATACCATTTTCAAACAAATAACCTGCTCCTCGTTCACGAGGTTCCAAACGCAACCATACATGACCATATTGCCCTCTTCCCCCCGATTGGCGAATAAATTTACCTTCCACCTCTACAGGCTTACGAATGGCTTCTCGGTAGGCTACCTGGGGTTTTCCAACATTTGCAACAACACCAAATTCTCTTTTCATGCGTTCGACCAGAATTTCAAGGTGTAATTCCCCCATTCCAGAAATAATAGTCTGTCCCGATTCTGCATCCGACCGCACTTGAAACGAAGGATCTTCTTGAGCCAGTTTATTAAGGGCAACGCCCATTTTTTCCTGATCTGCTTTTGTCTTAGGTTCAACCGCCACGGAAATAACCGGATCAGGAAATTGCATACGCTCAAGAGTGACTACTTTATTAAGGTCACATAGTGTATCGCCTGTTGTTGTGTTTTTAAGTCCAACGACAGCTGCAATGTCTCCCGCCCTCACTTCTTTAATTTCTTCGCGGGTATTCGCATGCATTTGTAGCATTCGCCCAATGCGTTCTTTTTCGCTTTTAACGGGATTAAAAACGGCTGTGCCTGAATTCAATACCCCAGAATACACCCTAAAAAATGTAAGGGTTCCCACATAAGGATCGGTTGCAATTTTAAAGGCGAGTGCAGAAAAAGACTCTTCATCTTTTGCCTGTCGCTCTACTCGATTTTCGCTTTCATCTATACCTTGAACAGGCGGAACATCACAGGGGGCAGGAAGGTAATCAATCACCGCATCCAGCAAAGCTTGAACCCCTTTGTTTTTAAAGGCGGAACCGCATAGCATAGGAACAATTTCGTTTTTTAGGGTTCTCATCCTGAGGCCTTTTCGGATATCGCTCTCACTCAATTCTGTATGGTTTAAGTACTTTTCCATCAGCTCTTCTGAAGCCTCTGCCGCAGCTTCTACCATCTTTGCCCTATACTGCTCACAGACTTGTTTGATGTCTTCTGGGATCTCACATTCCTGATAGGTCACCCCCTTATCTTCTTCACCCCAGATAATCCCTTTCATTCGAACCAAGTCAACAACGCCTTTGAAATGATCTTCCCGACCTATTGGGTATTGAATAGGCACCGGTCTAGCACGCAATTTTTCCAACACCTGCTTAACTGCTCGCAGAAAATCACACCCCACCCGATCCATTTTGTTGACAAACGCAATACGAGGAACCCCATAGCGATTTGCTTGACGCCATACGGTTTCAGACTGCGGTTGAACCCCGCCTACCGCACAAAACACAGCAACTGCCCCATCGAGAACGCGTAGCGACCGTTCCACTTCTATCGTGAAATCAACGTGCCCTGGCGTATCAATGATGTTAATTCGATGTTGAGGGTACTGATGATTCATTCCCTGCCAAAAACAGGTGGTGGCCGCTGCAGTTATTGTAATGCCCCGCTCCTGCTCTTGTTCCATCCAATCCATAGTGGCCGTACCTTCATCCACTTCGCCAATTTTATGAGAAACCCCCGTATAAAATAGAACACGCTCTGTCGTGGTCGTCTTGCCCGCATCAATGTGGGCCATAATGCCGATATTACGATAACGCTCTAAAGGAGTTTGACGTGGCATATTCCCTATCTCACCATCTATAGTGAGCGAAAGCTCTATTCGCTTCAGCCATCCGGTGCATGTCTTCACGCTTTTTGAAGGCGCTCCCTTTTTTATCACACGCTTCGAGTATTTCACCCGCTAGCCGTGCATACATGGTTTTTTCACTTCTCTTGCGGGAAGCTCCCGCTAACCAACGCATAGCAAGCGCCATTTGACGGGGTTGGTTCACTTCCACGGGAACCTGATAATTGGCTCCCCCCACTCGCCTTGACTTAACCTCTACAATGGGACGAATGTTATCTAATGCTTGCGAAAAGAGTGCCACGCTATCTTTTGACGTTTTACTCTTAATAATGTCCAAAGCGTTGTAGACGATTTTTTCAGCCACTGCTTTTTTTCCCCGTTCCATGACAACGTTAACAAATTTAGCAAGCAATGGACTTCCGAATTTTGGATCGGGAAGAATTTCTCGCTTAGTAATATTTTTTTTTCTTGACATACGAATTTAGCCTGCTTTTGGACGCTTGGCCCCATACTTGGAACGACCTTGTTTCCTATCTTTGACGCCTGAAGTATCTAAAGACCCACGCACAATGTGGTATCGGACGCCGGGTAAATCCTTCACCCTTCCCCCCCGAATTAAAACAACAGAGTGTTCTTGCAAATTATGTCCTTCTCCTCCGATATAACTCGTCACTTCCATGGCATTCGTTAAACGTACCCGCGCTACTTTTCGGAGTGCCGAATTCGGTTTTTTAGGTTTTGTGGTGTATACCCGCGTACATACGCCTCGCTTTTGTGGGCATTGCATCAGTGCAGGAACGCTGCTTTTTACTCTTTTTTGTATGCGCGGCGAACGCACTAATTGGTTAACGGTAGACATAATTTAATAAAAGCTCCCTCTTTATAAAAACCTTATAAAAGCATTTGGAAGGTTCGCGAATTCTATGAAGGATCCTGCGGGGTGTCAAGAAAAATAGGACATTAAAATGGTTTTTATCTCCTCTTTTGAAAAAATTTGCTGCGGTTTTTCTTCTCTCAAAAATTTAAGAGATACCTTCCCCGATGCGATTTCAGTCTCACCTAATATTAAAGCGATTCGTGCACCACTTTTGTCCGCTTGTCGCAACTGTTGTTTAAAACCACCCTCCCCCATATAAGACAGTACTTTTAAAAAAGGAAGTTCATCACGCAAATATTCTGCGAGCAGAAGCCCTTCTTCCCCCCCCCTTTCGCCCACACGAACGATGTACACATCCGGAGGACAAATAGGAAACATCGTTTGCTTTGCCTTTAAGACTTCAACCAGTCTTTCCATTCCTATTGCAAAACCAACCGCAGGGATCGACTCTCCCCCTAAACACTCAACTAATCCATTATACCGACCTCCTCCGCATACCGCCCCTTGTGCACCCAGTAGCTGTGTTTCCCATTCAAAAACCATTCCATCGTAATAATCCAATCCCCGCACCAGTCGAGAATTTAAAACAAAACGAATACGGGCTTCCGTTAACAGAGCTTCTAGTGTTTTCAAATTCTGACGCGAAGTCTCATCCAAAAATTGAGTGATCTTGGGAGCATCCTGAATCAGAGTTTCGAGTTCCCGATTTTTGCTATCTAAAATACGTAAAGGATTCGTCTCTAACCGTTTTTTACTATCTTCGTCCAACTGATCATAATGAGTAATGAAATAATTTTTTAAGACTTCTCGATATTTCTCACGTGTTGCACTATCCCCCAAGCTGTTTAACTGCAAAACAAGATCATCGGACAATCCCAACTGTCGCCATAGCCTTTGAGACATAAAAATAAGCTCTGCGTCGATATCCGGGCCCGGCAAGCCTAATGCTTCCACACCCACTTGGTAAAACTGACGATACCGCCCCTTTTGAGGACGCTCATACCGAAACATAGGGCCCATCATCCAAAAACGACAAGCCTTTTTATAAGCTAAATGATGCTCGATAACCGCCCGCACACATCCTGCCGTACCTTCTGGTCTAAGAGTTAGATTTTCACCATTTCGGTCAGAGAAGGTGTACATCTCCTTAGCCACAATATCCGTAGCGACTCCAATAGAACGGCTAAATACTTCTGTTCGTTCAAGCAAAGGCGGTCTTATTTCAATATACCCATAACTGGCAAATAAGGCCCGGAGTTGCTGCTCTATAAATTGCCAGTAAACAACTTCCTCCGGCAGTATGTCGTTCATCCCTCTAATAGCAGAAATGCCGTGAGTCATAAATTTTATAATCCTTCACTTATGGGTGGTTTGCTGTGTATTTTCTACTGCCTGCTGCTCGGCTCAAAAGTCCCCTGCGCTCCTAGAATTTTTCCGGCCGCAAAGGCAGCAGAAAATACACAGCAAACCACCACCCACCCCACCATTTTAGTGAGGCATTGCTAAATTTTTAAGAAAATAATTGAACAAAAAAGCGAGTAACCCAATCAAATAACCTCCGCAACCAATGGCCTTTTACCAAATCATGCGTGGCAACAAGAGGGCGTTCTAGCACAACTTTATTATCCAAAGTAACGCTGACTGTACCAAAGTGATCTCCTTTTTGGGCAGGCGCTTGTATGGTGGGGGAAACATTCATCGCCGCATTCAACTCGTTATAACGTCCTCTTGGAATCGTAACATATAGATCTTCTCCTACCCCGAGCAAAAGCTTTTTTTGCTTCCCCATCCACGCGCGTGATTCGGTTAAAGGCTGCCATGCTGCGTAAAGTTGATGCGTCTCATAAAAACGAAAACCATATCCGAGTAACTTTTGGCTATCTTCTGCTCTTATCGTAGGTAAACGAGAGCCCATCACAACAGCAATTAACCGCATCCCATCTCGCAGCGCAGACACTACCATACAATACCCAGCAGTCTGGGTATGCCCTGTTTTCATTCCATCGACTGTTTCATCTCGCCATAATAAGAGGTTTCGATTGTGCTGTTTGATACCATCGTAAATAAAGCTTTTTTCGGCATATAACTTGTAGTGTTCTGGAAATTCTTGAATCAATGCTTTTGCTAAAATTGCCAAGTCACGGGCCGTCGTGTACAAATTGGGATCGGGTAGCCCTGTACTATTGGTAAAGTGGCTATTGTGCATACCCAATTGGTGGGCATACTGGTTCATCAAGTCTGCAAAGGCTTCTTCGCTTCCCGCAATAAATTCTGCCATAGCTATGCTTGCATCGTTACCCGAAGCAATGACAATGCCTTTGATGAGATCATCCACTTTAACGCGTTCATTCACTTCCACAAACATACGAGATCCTTCCGAACGCCAAGCCTTTTCACTCACAACCGTCAGTTGGTCACGCAAGGTTTGCATTTTTGTCATTTCCTTTTCAATGACATAAGCCGTCATAATTTTAGTGAGACTGGCGGGTTCCACACGCTCATCCGCATTTTTTTCTGCAAAGAACTGCCCACTTTGAAAATCCATCACAACGTGGGATTTTGCAGAAACGGTGGGGGCTGCAGGCAATAAAATGGGAGGGGTTGCCGCAATTGCGAAAGCTGCGCATAAAAACCCAAGGAAAAAAGTAACCGCTGAAATTTGAAATTTAAACAAAGTTAACATTCTAAAAGTCCTCCCTTATCTTCGAGCTAACCGATTACCCGCTACCATTTCCTCGCTCAGCTGATACACGGCCATCGCGTAATGCAAACTGTGATTATACCGTGTAATCACATATAAATTTTCTGAACCCACCCAATATTGGTGGCTCGCATTTTCCGTTTCTAAGGCGAATACAAATCCTTTGCTATCTTGTGGAATATCAGGAGAGATTTCAATACCCATTTTGGCGAGTTCGGCAATGGTATAGGTTGGGCGTGTGAGTGTTGTCTGTAATAATGCTCGTGCTTCTTCTCTCATGCTTTGTACTGGCGTTGCAATCCACTCGTGAGAACGCCAATGGTGTTGACTAAAATAATGGGCGATGCTTCCAATCGCATCCGCGGTGCTATTAATCAAATCGACACTCCCATCTCCATCAAAATCGACAGCATAATTCAGAATACTGCTTGGGATAAATTGCGATTGACCCATTGCTCCTGCATAAGATCCTTTAATAGTTTGGGGAGACACCCCCTGTTTCCGCGCATAGAGTAAAAACGATTCCAGCTCACTCTTAAAAAACTGCGCGCGCGGGGGGTAGCGGAAGGCTAAAGTTGTCAGTGCTTCTAAAACATTATATTCCCCCATATTCTGGCCATAATAGGTTTCGATCCCTAGAATCCCAATGAGGACTTCTTGGGCAACCCCGTATGTTCGCTCCGCACGGGCCAACCAAGAGGCCTGTTCATTCCAAAACCGAACACCCTTTTCGATGCGTTCAGGATTTACAAATCGCTTGCGATATTCATACCATGGTTTAGCTTCAAAAGGGCGGGCAATTAATTCTAAAACCTTAGGTTGCCACTCAACATTTTGAAATATTTCCTCTAAATCACGTTCTGAAAACTGATGTTGACGAACCATGTACGCTATAAAATTTTGGATCTCAGTAGGACGAGAAGATGTATTCGTTGCAAAAGTGTGCGAAGAAAAATGATGGGTCGTTTTAAATTGCTGGCTGGAACAACTGACAAGCAGCAAAGAAGAGAACAGTATTCCTAAAAGATGGGTAGCATGTTTGCTGAAAAAAGCTCTCGTTCCTTTACAATAGAAATCATCCATATTTTCTTCCTTTTCAGATAGAGATTGTAGAACGTGCGAGTCTATTTAAAAAGGTTCCTTTAAAAATAAAAACGACCTTCGCGTCGCACTTAAGCAACGCGAAGGTCGTACCCCCACTATTTACCGAATGGGTGCGGTTCTGGGGGGGCCGACGGCCCCTCAGGCGCCTCGATGGTGGCGGGGGGCGTCTTGTCGAACACCCCCACCACATCCAAGGCCACCAGCGTGATGCTGATGGCCAAGATCAGGCCGCCAATAATCCATAGCCAGTCCGTCATTTTTTTCATGACGGATCCTCCTTTTTTTTGTAAAACCAAGGCTCCCCGCGGGGGGAGCCGAAACAATTGAGATAACGAATTGAAATATGCTAACAAAAACATACAAAAAAACAATATATTTAATTTGTAAAATTAAGTAATTGAGAGCTTCCTATGGAAAGGGGATCTGTGCTAAGGCCCTGTAAAAGTAGTAAAAGTTGACACTTATCTCTAAATTAGAGTATATACATTATTATGTTCGCCTGGGATACACAAAAAGCGATCATTAACTATGAAAAACACCATGTTCCATTTGAAGAAGCAGCGACAGTTTTTGGTGATCCTAATGCGCTTGATTGGGAAGATCTGAAGCACTCCCATTTTGAACTTCGTTCCAAGAGAATTGGTATTTCCATAGAAGGCAGGGTTCTCATGGTTGTGTATACTATTCGGAGTATAAAAAATGAAAAAGAAACTATTCGCATCATCAGTGCTCGTCAAGCAAGCCGCAAAGAGAGAAAAGCATATTTTGGATAATGAAATTGATTTTTCAGACATTCCAAACTCGACGGACGAGGAATTAAAACGAGCCTGCCGAGTTGGACGACCCAAAACAGGACATGCAAAACTCTTGATTGCCATCCGAATTGACCGCCAGCTATTGGCACGTCTTAGAACTTTGGCGAATAAGCAAGATAAGCCCTACCAAACATTGATCCACGAGTTACTGGAGAAAGCTACAAACAAAAAAGCCGCTTGATTTCTCAGTTCAGTTTTGTAGGTCAGATCAAGCGGGAGAGGACAATACCAGAAAATAGAATCCGAACCCAATCCAACCCCTTGAGTTTTGGACGCTGGAATACTGAGCGGCCTCTCTCGGATAGAACTTTCAAAATACGTTTCCCCCCGCAAATCGTGCACCGCAACTCTAAACCCAGTCGGCCTGGCAAACGCTTAGCAAGCGGCTGTCCTTTTAAAAGAAAGGCCCTTGCGCGCTCCCCCTGAAACTGCATTAAAGCCTTCATGGAAGCATCCTCTCTATGCTCATGAAATTGGGCCTCGCTTACTCCAAAGGCTTGTATTTCATCCAGCGGGATATAAATGCGATTGCGAAGTTGACTATCCACTCCCACATCCTGAATAAAATTAATCAGCTGCAAAGCCGTACAAATGGAATCGGACCATTCTCTATTCTGAGGTAAATCTTGCCCTACTAACTTTAATAAAAGCGTTCCAATGGGGTTGGCGGAATAACAACAATAGTCTAAAAGCTCTTGAAAAGTCGCATAACGGTTTTTTAACACATCTTGCTTAAAAGCTTTGAGCAAATTCAGAAAAGGTTCGAGCGGTAATGAATGATGACGAATGGTATGCGCCAATGCCATCCAAAAAGGCTCTGTAAAATTTTCGCCATTCTCTATGGCATATAAACGACTCTCCATTATGTTTAATTCAGATAAACGCTCTTCAGGAGACTTTTCTCCTTCATCCGCACTGTCATCCGCACATCGTGCAAACGCATAAATTGCAGCAACTGGAAGGCGAAGCGCTCTCGGCAATAACAAAGAGGCAACCGGAAAATTTTCATAATGAGAAGAGGCAAAGGCAAGACAACTTTGATAAGCGCGCTTTAATGGCAGGCTATTAAGAGACTCTTGGGGAAGAATTTTCTCCGACTGTGCTCGCATGTTCCGAGCGACGTAGAATTTTTCAGGTAAAAATGCAGGATGCATTTTTAGCGCACCGGAGGTAGGACACCGACTGTGCGCGGCCTGAAAAATTCTAGGAGCACAGGAACATTTTGGCGAGCACCGGAGGAGAAAGTTCTTCCCCAAGAGTCTCAATTTTTGGGATCTCTCAAGAACAGACAGCATGCAACAAATAATTGATAGACAGGCTTTGGCTCATTCCAAAAGTTTGAGTGAAGGGATTAAATGAAATGCCCTGGAGTGTTTTTACCGTCAAACCACTTTCACGCGCCCAGCGAGCAAGCTCGCTGGGTCTCACAAACCGTTCAAAATCATGAGTTCCTATAGGAAGAAGATGCAGCAAATATTCTGCCCCTAAAACCGCCATCACATACGCTTTGAGCGTTCGATTAACCGTAGAAAAAAATACATGCCCTCCGGGCGCGACTACCTGAGCACAGGCCTCCACAATGGAACGAGGATTGGGTACGTGTTCCAAGAGTTCACAACAGGCCACTCCATCAAAACTGCCGGGCGCGTCCATCGCCAGCTCCTCTATCGTTTTTAATGCGTAGGAAATGGCCAGATCTGAATCCTCTGCATGCTTTCGCGCAACTGAAAGGACATCTTCTCCGATATCAATTCCTGTGACTTGTGCCCCTTTTTTTGCCAACCCTTCCGATAAAATCCCCCCTCCACATCCCACATCTAAAAATTTTTTCCCTGGAAAAGATAAGCGTTCCTCCATAAAATGAAGGCGAATGGGATTCATTTGATGTAACACGCGAAAGGGACCTTTAAAATCCCACCATTCATTGGCCAACTGTGCAAATTTTTCAGCCTCTTTGCTATCGACATTCGGTTTCATATTCATAAAATGACAGAGAAAACTCCTAAAATAGCCTTCCTGAAATGGTTAAAAAAGATTGTCCCAGAGCCCTTCTCTCTAACTTCTCTTTCTGGGGATGCCAGCCGTCGTTTTTATTTTCGAGTCTCGTACTCCAAAGGTCCTGTGGTTGCGGTAGATGCTTCAGAAGAAAAAAATATGAACCATCAATTTTCCACGCTCGCAAAACCTTTGCGCACACACGGCGTTAATGTGCCCGACATTTTTGCAGCCGATCTTAAAGAAGGATACCTCTTAATGACCGATTTTGGCGACCACCTGTACCAATCGGTATTAACGCCCCAGAATGCACAAACATTATACCAGGACGCGCTCATCGCCCTCCTTAAATTTCAAACGTATTCACAGAGTGTACTCCCTCCTTATTCCGAACGCCTCTTGATAGAAGAAGCCTTATTATTTCAAGACTGGTATTTATCCCGTCATTTAAAACGAGCGCTCAGTCCAATTTCCAAGCGGCTCTTTAAAAAAGTAATCATCCACCTGGTACGCTCTGCTTTAGAGCAACCCATCGTTGCTGTTCATCGAGATTATCATTCTCGAAATCTTTTCTGGCTACCCGAGAACAATCCCGGAATGGTTGACTTTCAAGATGCCGTACAAGGGCCCATTACTTACGATGCTGTTTCTCTCCTACGAGACTGTTATGTCGACTGGCCTGAGACACTCGTCTACGAATGGCTTCAAACATTTTTTGACGCTTTTAAAAAGCAGCATTCGCTCATCAGCAGCTTTCCTCAATTTATTCGCTGGTTTGACTGGATGGGTTTACAACGACACTTAAAAGCCGTGGGGATTTTTGCAAGACTGTTTGAACGAGAGGGCTTCGCGAGTCACCTCCCCAGCATTCCAAGAACATTAGGGTATATCAAACACATCGCAGGGAAATATCCTGTCTTTCTCCCCTTCAAAAGGTTTTTAGAAGATGTGCTGTAATACTGTGTCTTCTATTCACCATACATCTCTATAATCAGCTGCCTTAGTAAATCAGCATCAATAGCAGGCAGATAATCAATCTTTTTCTTGAGCCTTTTTTTGCTGATAGTTCGGATTTGATCAACCGCAATTTCTGATTGTTTACCCGCACATGAAACTCGCAAACGACAACGCCACATTGGGTGCAGCGTACTGGTCAAAGGGCAAACCACTACGGTTTCTAAATATTTATTCATTTCGTTTTGGCTGATGATCACAACGGGTCTTATTTTTTTAATTTCCCTACCAATGGTTGGGTCAAGATCCGCGTAATAAATCTCATACCGCTTTGGTATTACAGTCACAAGTCTTCCAGTCCTTCTGCTAATGTTACATCAAAATCGCTCCAATCTTCCTTGGCTTTAGCCATAGCTTGATAAGTTTGCTCCCACGATACTCGCTTATTTTTTTTAGAGTGAATTAAGATCCCTTCTTCTAACTCTTCTAGAATCAAATGTCCGGATAATCCATATTTCCGCAAAAGCGTTTTAGGTAAACGCACTCCCAAAGAGTTACCAATGGGCACCAACTTAATGTCTTGAATATGATCTGCTTTATGCATAATCTACCGCTCAGTAATTATTGTAATTACGAGACAGAAGGTTTGTCAAATTGTATCTATTCAGCACAATCGAAAAAAAATTGAGGATCGAGTAAATAGGAATTATCAACTTCTCTGGGGCAGTCAGTCTACTCGAGCTCTTTCAAAACCCGTTTTGTAGGCACAGGGGAAGAGTATCCCTTGTTTTAAGCCAATATATGGTCTAAAATAGGGGTGTTATGATTAAAAGAACGGCCGAAACAACCCTAAGAAATTGGTACCACCAACCCTTGCGAAAACCACTTGTACTGCGAGGGGCTCGGCAAGTGGGTAAGTCTACTTTGATACGTGAATTTTCAAAAACACTTGGGATCTGCCTGCATGAGGTAAACTTGGAGCGAGAACTCGAACTCGAACTTGCTTTTAAAACTAATAATCCAGCGCTTATTCTTCGTGAATTAGAAAATAGACTTCTTGCGTAACCTTTTGATAAGTAGTAGTGTCGAAGCCTTTAATAACAAGGAGAAGTGCTTTGGCAAAGAGGACGAAATACGGTCAGTTAAAAAAGTTTGATGGTGCAGAATTTAGACGATTAACAGGAGTCAAGAGACAAACGTTTGAAGAGATGGTTGTTATTTTGGCTGAGTCGCGAGCAAAGAAAGAAGCGAGCGGCGGTCATCGCAGCAAGTTGTGTGTTCAAGACCAATTACTGATGGCGTTGGAGTATTTACGAGAGTACCGAACTTATTTTCATCTGGGGGCTAGTTATGGGCTCTCTGAAAGTGCATGTTACAGGGCCTGTGTGTGGGTAGAGGACACGCTGATAGGGAGTAGGAAGTTTAATCTGCCGGGCAAGAAGGCGTTGTTAGAAGAAAGCGCAAAAGAAGACTTAATTTTGATTGATGTGACTGAATCTCCGATTTGTAGACCCAAAAAAAAGTTAAAGATGGACGTCGAGTAAAGAACCGCAATAATCTGCAAAAGCGTTATTATTCTGGGAAAAAGAAACGCCATACGCTCAAGACCCAATTAGTGGTGGGTAAGCACTCGAAGAAAGTAATAGCGACTTCCTTTGGTCAAGGTCGACGACATGACTTTAAGCTATTTAAGACCAGTAAGATACGATTTCATCGCGAAGTGAAAGTGTTAACCGATTCTGGATTTCAAGGACTTCAAAAGCACCATGCTAAATCAGAACATCCCAAGAAAAGAAGCAAGAAACACCCACTCACCAAAGCAGACAAACAGAAGAATCATCAGTTATCGAGTACCCGAGTTACCAATGAGCACGTGATTGGCCATTTGAAGCGCTTCAGAATTATTGCTGACAAATACCGAAACCATCGAAAAAGATTTGGCCTACGCTTTAACTTAATTGCTGGGGTTCACAACCATGAGCTTAAATTCTGAGGAGGTTACGCAAGAAGTCTAATAACACTAGTTTTTTTCACGGAGAAACACCTGATCTTAGCCAGTGAGTCGACACACGTTATTTCGAATGAGTCCGAAAGCTGTTTACGAATGAATGCAACTTGCAGAGGACTGTCTTCGACCAGCAATAGATGTATTTTTTGAGAGGGTGCTTGCATATCGTCACGGTAAACTATTGCAGTTGGTTCCGCTTTATCCTCGCATGATGACCCCAATTGCAGATATTCGTCGGTGGCTGATTTTACTGACGAGGTAAATAATGGGCGTTTTATGCCTCCTGTTGTTTAACTCGATATCGACTGGTGTGTACCAAATCATGCAACTCACGAATGGCCACCACAAACATGGCAAATGCTGGAGTAGCACTGGGTTTGGCCTCTAAAAACATTTTATGCCACTGTTCCAGAAATTTTTTATTCTCCTCGCTCCAGCACGCAATACGGTCCTCTCGCATCGTTTCAGGAAACGCCATACGAAATACCTCCAGTGCAAGACCGCTTTGATGAGTGTCCAGATCATCCCTAAAAACAGCGGCAGCAACACTCTCCCAGTGATTACTGACCGGATAATTTGCGATTTTATCTCTAAACCACTGCAATCTTAAAACATCCCCCAAAGAAAAATGTAGTTTTGCCATTTCAAGCACGTCTACATTTGCCGCAAGCGCTGCCTGAATGATATCGAGCCCAGAAAATAGCATGGGGAGCCCAGCCATTCGCTTGGCTAAATTGAGTGGCACGTTGAATTTTTCATAACTTTCCGCATGAATAGTGAGTTGTTGCAAGTCTTCTGTAGGCAAAAGTGTTTCTAAGGCGTCTACTAACTGATGAATGGGGGAAACAAAGTATTGAATAGTGCCAGAAATGTCAAAATCTTTTCGGTAATTTCGAACAAACCAACGCGTTGCACGCCGCACCAAGCGTATAATCTCTAAGAACAGGGTGATTTGCACCTCGGTTGAAGCGGTATTATCCAAGTCCTCAATTTTTTGCCATAACCCCGGAACATCAAATACCGCACGTGCAATGGTAACACTTCGTATCACAAGCTCGGATGATGCACCCGTTTCATCCTTAAGACGCTGTAAAAAAGTGGCCCCCATTTCATTCACAATTGAATTTGAAAGCTGCGTGGCAATAATCTCCCGACGCAGACGATGTTTTTGCATGGCAGGAAGAAAACTCGTCGACAAAATGGACGGAAATGCACTTTTCAAAAATGTCACAAAATAAGGATCCTCCGGCAATCTGGACTCCATAATTTCATGCTGAAGTACGTTTTTGCTATACGCAAGCAACACAGCAAGCTCTGGCGGTGTAAGAGCAGTACCAGATAATTTTCGGTTCATCAGCTCCTCATCCGTTGGCAACCCTTCCAAAGCTCGGTTCAGCTTACCCTCCCGCTCTAAATTTTGAATCAATCGAGTGTGATCATCCAATCGCACTTTGGCCCGTCTGGCCGCAATAGCAAGCGCTTGCGTTTGTTTAGTGTTGTTTTTAAGAACGAGGAGAGCAATGTTTTCTGTCATCTCCTTTAAAATTTGATTGCGTTGTTTAAGAGTCAAGTCTCCTTGTGAAACGAGCTCGTTTAATAAAATCTTGGCATTGACTTCATGATCGGAACAGTCCACGCCCGCTGAATTATCGATAAAATCGGTATGAAGGAGCCCCCCATTCAATGCATATTCCACACGCCCTAGTTGGGTAAACCCAAGATTCCCTCCTTCTGCAACGACCCTACAACGCAACTCATTCCCGTTGATACGTAAACCGTCATTGCTTCTGTCCCCCACCTCGGCATGAGTTTCTTTAGAAGCTTTCACATAAGTACCAATGCCACCGTTCCAAAGCAAATCAACCTTTGCCCTCAGAATGGCACGAATAAGTTCATTGGGTTCCAAAGATTCACTGTCTAACTCTAAACGTCGCTTTACTTCTTCCGAAAGAACAATAGATTTTAAAGTACGCTTATAAACCCCCCCTCCCTTCGAAATAAGGGCCGGGTTATAGTCTTCCCACGTTGAACGTGGCAAGTTAAAAAGCCTTTCTCGCTCTTTATAACTTACCTCTGCCTCAGGATCGGGATCTAAAAAAATATGCGCATGGTTGAAAGCAGCCACCAAACGCAACTGTTTTGAAAGAAGCAACCCATTCCCAAACACATCTCCCGCCATGTCACCAATCCCAATGACCGTAAACGCTTGTTTTTGAACATCTATCCCGAGATCTCTAAAATAACGCTTAACAGACTCCCACGCCCCTTTCGCCGTGATGCCTATTTTTTTATGGTCGTATCCTTGCCCACCACCCGAAGCAAAAGCATCCCCCAACCAAAAACCATATTCGGCCGCAATGCCATTTGCAATGTCTGAGAAAGAGGCCGTCCCTTTATCTGCAGCAACCACGAGGTAAGGATCCTCTCCATCGTCATGCACCACATCCTCTGGCGCGACCACTTGCCCCGCTTTTAAGTTATCCGTGATATCTAAAAGGCCCCGAATAAACGTAGAGTAGCAAACAACGACTTCTTTCATGACTTCATCCCGCGCACCTGAGGCAGGCAAACACTTCGGGAAAAAACCCCCTTTCGCACCGACGGGAACAATCACGGCATTCTTTACTTGCTGTGCCTTAACGAGCCCCAGTACTTCTGTTCTAAAGTCTTCACGGCGGTCGGACCATCGAATACCCCCCCGCGCAATTTTGCCAACGCGCAAGTGAACCCCTTCCACACGCGGCGAGTAAACAAAAATTTCATACAGCGGTTTGGGTAGCGGTAAATCCGGTACTTTGGCACAGTCCAATTTAAATGAAATATAAGATTTGGGCTGCCCTGCTGTATCTACTTGAAAAAAATTGGTCCTGAGAGTGGCTTGAATAATTTCCAGATAACGACGAAAAATACGGTCTTCGTCCAGATTAGACACCATGCGAAGACTGTCTAAAATTGAATGAACGAACGTTACACTGCCATTTCCTGTTTTACGTTCCCCGCGTGGATCAAATTTTGCGTAAAACAATTTTACGAGCAAACTTACAATTTTTGGATGATGGGATAGCGCGGATTCAATGTAGACTTGACTAAAAGTAAAACCAACTTGGCGGAGATACTTCGCATACGCTCGAAGCATGCTCGTTTCTCGCCAATTTAGATGTGCGGCCAAGACCAGTCGATTAAACCCATCGTTTTCAGCATCCCCTTGCCAAATATGTACAAAAGCATCCTGAAAAATATCTTTAATTTCGTTTGGATTAAGCTCCTTCGCACCCGCGAGGTCCATTCCAAAATCCTGAAGCCAAATGATTCCACTTTTCGCCAGACTTGCCCACTTAAGTTTAATTTCGTAGGGGTGCTCGCTCAATACTCTAAGACCCATGTTCTCTAACATAGGAAGTACATCTGAAAGCGTTATTTGAGCACCCATTCTAAACAGCTTTAAATGGAGTTCATTTTCCTGTGCTTCCAAAGGTCTGTAAAGGATTATACCCAGCGGATTTTTTTCGTTTACGGTTTCAATATGCTTAATATCAAAAACCGCTGTGTGCGCGGTATATTGCTCCTGATAAGAGCTTGGAAAAGCACCGTCATACCAGTCGACTAGTGCGGTTCCCTTCTCTTCGCCAAAATTCTCCAAAAGCGCTTCCTTCAAATCATCTTGCCAACTTTTAGCGGCTTCGGCGAGTTTAGCTTCAAGTTTTTTAAGATCAGGTTCAACCTTAAGCGTAGGATCGGTCTGAATGACATAAAGCGTTCTTGCTAAAATCGATTCTGTAAACGTAGTGGTGAATTCAATGCCATACCCTTGAAACTCGGCTTGCAAAATATCTTGAAACTTTTGACGCAACTTCGTTTGGTATCGGTCTCGTGGAACAAAAACAAGGCATGAGACCGAGCGACCAAACACATCGCGTCGTACAAATAAACGGATCTGTTTTCTTTCTTGCAGATGCAAGATCCCCATCGTAATCTCAAAAAGAGAATCCTCTGACGCCTGAAACAGTTCATCCCGTGGAAATTGCTCCAAAATGTTCAAAAGTTCTTTATTGGCATGTCCCTTTTCAGGTAGGCCAGAGCGCTCCATCACGTTCTCGACTTTCCGGCGCAAAATCGGGATGAACTGGGGACGACTACTGTAGGCAGAAGACGTATATAACCCTAAAAACCGACGTTCTCCTACCTCTTCCCCTTCCGCGTTATATCGCTTCACCGCAATACAATCCATATAGGCAGGACGATGTATCGTTGCCTGCAAATTGGATTTTGAAATAACCAGCTCTTCCCCTCGCATACTGGTTTTTTGAGTCGGTAAATCAACGCCCACTAGTGGGTTACCCGTACCGCCTTCACGCAGAATACCCAACCCAGACTGCGGGATCACTTTTAAAAAAGAATGTCCGTTTTTTTGAAAGAGCACATAATCCTGGCTCCCTAAAAAAGTAAAATGATCATGGATAACCCAGCCCACGAACTCTTCAATTTCTTGAATTTCTGGTTTACTCGCCTTGATGCGGTAAACCTTTAAATCTTGTAAAACTTCATGAGCCTTCTTCACCATGGGTTGCCAATCTTCTACGGCCATCCGAACGTCCGCCAGCACTCGTTCTAAATCTTTCTCCATCTGACCAATTAACGCCACATCGGTTTGTTTACTAATTTCAAGATAGATGGGTGCCTCCCCCAAGAGTTTGCCCTTCACTCGTTTATTGCTAGAAAAAATCTCTGTGATTTGGCCTGACTTATCTCGAACCACATTCATAGACAAGTGAATAATAAAGTACGTGGTAAACCCATACCGATTAAGCTCCATGCGAACAGAGTCCACCAAAAACGGCATATTGTCTGCCGAAATGGCCACAACCGTGTGCGGGGTTTGCCACCCGTCGAGTTCGTAATTGGGGTTATAAATCTTAATGCTTGGAATGCCTGGCTTACGCTGATTGATTAAGTGCCAGTGCGACAACACCATTCCATATAAATCGGGAAGATGTCGAGGAGTCAAATCTTCCATCGATACGTCAGACAAAAAAAGTCTCGCGAAGTTTGACACAAGCTCAGCTTTGGGTTTTTGCATTTTTTCGTAAATCAATGCAACAATTTTTTCAATCAACTCTGTTCGCAACTCGGCTTCTTGTGACATCACGGCTCCACTTTGATCAAATCGTAATTCCTCACTAAAAGGATAGAACGACTCTTTAAAAAAGAACAGTTGTTTTGGAATTTCGCTTGTTTTGCCAACCCTACTTTAAAAATACTGCATCCAAGGATGAGTTTTATCTCCAACCGCAAAAAAATCAGGATTGATAAGGGACTCTTGGGTATTGTAGGTAAGAGTGGCTCCCTCTTTCATGCTCACCATCATGCCCCCCGCTTCCTCTAAGATACTCTGCGCCGCAGCCGTATCCCATTCGGACGTCGGGCCAAACCGCGGATAAATATCCGCCTTCCCTTCTGCAATCAAACACATTTTTACAGCACTCCCGTGATGAGAAAGCTCATATCCGGGCAACTTGTTCAAAAAAAATTGAAGTTTTGGACTGGGATGACTCCGACTTGCAACGACTCGAATCTTAGAGGGAGAAACCGGTACAACTAAAAGCGCTTGCTTGACTCCATAAGCCTCTTGTTTATACGCCCCTTTGCCTTTTTCTCCCACGTAAACCGTCTTGCTAACCGGAAGATAAACCACTCCCATAACGCTCTTCCCATCCTCAACAAACGCGATGTTAATAGAGAATTCATCGCTTCGACGAATAAATTCTTTTGTGCCATCTAAAGGGTCAATCAGCCAAAAACAAGACCATTTTTCTCGAACACTCCAAGGACACTCCGCTGACTCCTCAGAAAGCACCGGAAACTGTGGCGTTAGTTTCTGTAGCCCTCTCTCCAAAATGCGATGCGCGGCTATGTCGGCTTCTGTAAGCGGGGAATTATCGGCCTTTTGAATAACCCCGACCATACGCGCTCTGTAGATTTTTAAAATAGCCTCGGCAGCTTCTTCAGCAAGTGGAATAATTTTGTCAACTAAATGCATAATTTCCTATAAATTTTTGCCGTATAAAGACCCACTTCAAATAACCCCCATAACGAAAGAGCCATCACAATTTGGGATATCACATCCGGAGGCGTTAATATCATCCCCACTACGAAAGCCCCTACAATCATATAAGGCCGGGAGTTCGACAGTTGTCCCACAGTCACTACCTCCAATAGAACACATAATAAAGTCACTATTGGCGTCTCAAAGGCAATTCCAAATACAAAAAAGAAAACCAGAACAAAATCAAGATAACGGCTCATGTCCGTCATCATCGTCACCCCCGTCGGTAACACGCCCACAAAAAACTTGAAACAGATAGGTAAAACCACCCCATAAGCAAATAGAACACCTAAATAAAAAAGCACAACGCTTGCACAGAGTAACGGAACTGCTAAACGTTTTTCTTTAACATACAAACCCGGCGCAACAAATTTCCATAGTTGGTATATCACAAACGGCATAACCACAAAGAGGGAAACTACGCCTGTAAGTTTTAGAGGAATTAAAAAAGGCGCAGAAACTTCCGTGGCGATCATCGAAGCATTGGGAGGCAAATAACGAAGCAATGGCTTCGCCAATGCGTGGTAGAGTTCTTGCGAAAAGAAAATAAGCCCCCCAAATACACTGAGAAGAGCCGTTAATGAATATAATATGCGTCGCCGGAGTTCTATAAGATGGGAAAGTAAAGGAGTTTCTTCCATGAATGGTTAGTGATTAATCACCCATCACCTCACAACAAAGCCTTACTATCGTCGTTGCGAGGCCCGGAGGGCCGAAGCAATCCAGGTTTCTTTTCCGTCTGGATTGCGTCACGCCGCTGCGCAGGCCTCGCAACGACGACTTTCTGCATTTTATCGAAAGAAGATGCCTCAGGCAGAACAAGTTTTTTCACAGAAGAAGGTTCTATTGAATACTGTTTTACAGAGTGAACCCATTCGACTTCTTTTGCGAAGTCATTTTTTGTTTTCTGAATGGATTTTTGAAGTCGCGCAATAAAAACACCCACACTTCTTGCAACACTCGGCAGTTGCCGAGGACCAATCACTACAAGCGCTACAATTCCAACGACTATCAGTTCCCAAAAGCCAATGTCAAACATAGATTAACTGCTCAGCACGCGGTTTTTGAAGAGGACAACGGCTATTGTCAATTTTAGACTTTCTTGAAGACTTCATCAAAGAAAACTTCTTTATCTAACTTTTCTTGCCATTGATGATGTCTCTTTACAGACTCCATTCTCTGAAATGTTGTCATGGATATGAACCGATACGTCTCTATCGGTCCCAACTCCTGATGAAGAATATAAATGGCTTTTTGGATAAGCTCTTCTTTATTGAGAAGTACAGCTCTCTGTTGTGTCATTGTAAGTTTTCCAAAATCGTAAATTCCACAGGGTTCATTGTCTTTAACTTAAGTTTTAACTTCCCGCATTGTTTTAAAAGCCGATCATCACACGTAATAAAAACTTCGCTGCTTTTTTCCGCAAAAGCAACATGAACAGCATCTGCCACACCTATTTTTTTAGTATAAAAATATTCACTCCTTGCTTTAATGGAAGCTGGTTCATAATTCGTTAATTTTACAGCGTACTGCCTTAAAATTGACAATACTTCTATTCGCTCGCTCATTTCTGGTATGGAATCTATTTCAAGATAATGAACGGGTGATGCCATTATCTGATATTTCTTTTTGTGTGCGCCATTTAAGATCAGATAGAGTGCATCGGTTTCAAGTCGTACTCTTAATATATTCTGATCGTCGAAAGGACGACATAATGTGCATACATCCAAGTATAGCTTTTTATACACTACTTTTCCCTAAGTTTTGAGAAAAATCAGGGTTCACTTTTTATATTTTCAGACTTCTGGAGGCGAACCTTCTTCGTTTTTTAAGCCTTTTCGAAAGCTCTTAAAGGCAGATCCTAAATCGTACCCCATAGTCCGAAGTCGCTTGGTTCCAAATATTAAAATAACAATGAGCGCAACGATAAGAAGTTCCCAAATGCCGATGCCCATGTTTCATTCCTCCTTATAAATTACACAAACGGAAGACATCCACCGCCTACAATGTGAAAGTGTAAGTGATTGATTTCCTGTCCACCCCCTCGACCTGTGTTGACAATAACCCGAAATCCCTCTTCAAGGCCTTGCCCTCGTGCCACGTCTGATACTAAACGCATCATGGTTCCCAAAAGCGCCTTATCCTCGTCTTTGGCTTCGAACAAACTCGGAATATGCCGGCGGGATACGACTAACACATGAACTTTGGCTTTTGGGTATTTATCCTTAAAGACAACCACCTCTTCATCTTGATGAATGTATTCCGCAGGAATATGCCCTGAAATAATCTTGCAAAAAAGACAGTCCGTCATGGCTTCTTCTCCATTCGTCTTTTAAGTTCTTCTAAAACCTCTTCATACGGTATATTTAAAAAAGAAAGCAGCACCATTCCATGAAACCAGAGATCTGCAAATTCATGGACTAAGGATGGCCTGTCCTGATTTTTAGCTGCAATCAAAACTTCCCCTGACTCCTCCCCTATTTTTCTGAGGATACGGTCTAACCCCCCTTGATACAAGCGTGCCGTATAAGAATGAGTGGGAGAAGCCCCTTTCCGGTCTTCTAGTCGAGCATAGAGCGCTTTCAGAATGTCTGGGGTTTTGTGGATCATGATTTAAATTCACATATCCTTTCAAAACACGTATCTGCCCCGGTATGACAACTCCCACCTCCCTTTTGCTCTACCCGGAGCAGTAAAGCGTCTTTATCACAATCGACGTAAATAGACTGAACACGCTGAATACACCCGGAAGTTTCTCCCTTTTTCCACAGGCTCTGTCGTGACCGAGAGAAATAAGTTGCAAAGCCCGTTTCACACGTTATACGAAAAGCTTCTGGGTTCATCCAGGCCTGCATTAAAACTTGGTTCGTAGATGCTTCCTGAACCACTACGGGAATTAATCCTTCTTTATTCCACTTTATTCTGTCGGATTCTGCGCTTACGCTTGAATCCGACCTACAAAACTCCAGTTGTTGACTGTACTCAGAAGGGATCATAAGCGTTTTTTCAAAAGTTTATTGACTTGCTCGGGATCTGCACGACCACGGGACGCCTTCATGACTTGTCCCACAAAAAAACCAAAGAGCTTTTCTTCTCCCCCTTTCAAAGACTGCCACAACTTGGGATTATCTTGAATAACTTTGTCAAGAATGGCCTCGATTGCAGAAGGTTCTGTGACTTGTTTTAAGTTTCTCTTTTGGATGATCTCATCCACACTCCCCTCACCCGACCACAGGGCCTCAAAAACCGTTTTGGCTATTTTGCCTGAGATCGTTCCATCTACAATTCTTGCAACCAAATCCCCTAAAGCTTCGGGAGAAACAAGGCTTTTTGTAATATCCACATTGGATTTATTAAGCGCTGCGGATAAATCTCCCATGATCCAATTCGCCGTTAACTTGGCTTCCCCTTTTGCCGTCAACACTGCTTTTTCATAGAAGTCCGCAAGTTCTCGGCTTTCCGTTAAGAATTCCGCATCATAAAATTTTAGTTGGTAGTCGCTCATAAAGCGTTTGCGGCGGTCTCCTGGAAGTTCTGGCAGACTCGTCTTTACAGACTGAATAAAGACTTCATCCAGTTCTAAAGGTAGGAGATCGGGATCGGGAAAGTATCGATAATCATGGGCTTCTTCCTTTCCCCGCATAGGCCGCGTTTCATTTTGGTCTGAGTCATACAACCGCGTCTCTTGAACAACCACTCCTCCGCTTTCCAACACTTCACTCTGACGTTTAATTTCATAGTCAATCGCCTTCTCAACAAACCGAAAGGAATTCACATTTTTAATTTCTGTTCGCGTCCCTAATTTTTTATCGCCCTCTCGTCGGATAGAGACATTCGCATCACACCGAAATGATCCTTCCTGCATATTCCCATCACAAATAGCCAGATAACGTACCAACGTATGTAAAGCCTTTAAATAAGCGACCGCTTCTTTAGCAGAACGCAAGTCGGGTTCTGAAACAATTTCCAATAAGGGTGTTCCCGCACGATTTAAATCAATCCCAGAGCTGCCATGAAAATCTTCATGAACCGATTTGCCTGCGTCTTCTTCCAAATGGGCGCGCGTAATACCAATCCGTTTGGATTCTCCCTCAAACATAATTTCCAAAAAGCCTCCCTTCACAATCGGGTGTTCATACTGACTGATTTGATAGCCCTTAGGGAGATCGGGGTAAAAATAATTTTTGCGCGCAAAAATAGACCGCTTATTAATTTCCGCCCCTATAGCCACGCCGAGTTTTACAGCCATGCGAACTGCAGCTTGGTTTAAAACAGGAAGCACGCCGGGGAACCCCAAGTCGACTGCGCACGCTTGGGTGTTAGGTGCTGCTCCATATTGAGTAGAAGCACCTGAAAACAGCTTTGAACGTGTTAAGAGTTGGACGTGGACCTCAAGGCCAATAACCGGTTCCCATTTATTCATGATGTTTCTTTCGGGCGTTTTTTATGCCAGTCGGTGACTTGTTGATACTGGTGAGCAAAATTAAGCAGCCTGTCTTCTTTAAAATAATTTGCAATCATTTGTACCCCAACCGGCAAATGGCCTATAAATCCAGCCGGAATGGAAATAGCCGGTAACCCAGCCAGATTAACAGCAATGGTATAAATGTCGGAAAGGTACATCGAAATGGGATCTTGTATCTTGTCGCCTAATTTAAAAGCAGGTGTGGGTGTGGTAGGCCCCAAAATAATATCCACCGTTTCAAATGCTTTTTGAAAATCTTGTCGGATCAGCTGTCTCACTTTTTGTGCTTTCAGATAATAGGCATCATAGTAGCCAGAAGAGAGAACATAAGTTCCTATCATAATGCGTCGTTTGACCTCCGGGCCAAAACCTTCTGCGCGTGTTCGCGTGTAAAGATCGTAAAGGTCCTTGGGCGCTTTTGCGCGATATCCAAACCGTACCCCATCATACCGTGCCAAATTAGAAGAGCACTCAGCAGGTGCAATCACATAATAAACAGGAACTGAAAAAGAAACATTGGGCAAATCGATGTCTTTCACCACGGCGCCCATTTTCTGATATGCGGAAATGACTGCTTCTATGCGAAGTGCCATGGTTGGCTCGAGATCTTTAAAAAATATTTTAGGAATGCCAATAACTTTGCCTTTTAATGCCTTGGAGAGATCCTGTGTGTAATCTGGAACTGGGATGTCAACGGAAGTGGAATCTTTTTCATCAAACCCTGCCATGACGTTCATGAGTAATGCAGCATCTTCTGCGGTGGCCGTGATAGGCCCTGCTTGATCAAGGCTTGAGGCAAAGGCGACTAATCCAAACCTAGATACCCGACCATAGGTGGGTTTTAAACCCGTGGTGTTTGTAAGCGCTGCGGGTTGGCGAATAGATCCCCCCGTATCTGTACCTGTCGCGGCAGGCGTCATGCGTGCAGCAACTGCAACCGCAGAACCCCCCGAAGATCCGCCGGGGACTCTTTCCATATCCCATGGATTCTTGACAGGCCCATAAAAGCTATTTTCATTAGAAGAACCCATCGCAAACTCATCCAAATTGGTTTTGCCTAGAAGAATCATCCCTGCTTGTTCAAACCGTTTTACAACCGTCGCAGAATAGGGGGCAATAAAGTTATGGAGTATCTTAGAACCACAGGTCGTTTTAACCCCCTGGGTACATAAAATATCCTTATGTGAGATCGGAATGCCTAAAAGAGGAAGCGCCTCTCCTTTTGCACGTCGAGTGTCAGCGGCCGAAGCGGTTTCCAAGGCCAATTCTTTTGTCACGGAAATAAACGCATTCAAAATGGGATTGCGTGTTTCAATCTGCTTTAAATAGGCTTGTGTCAACTCAAGGCAGGAAAATTCTTTTGCAGCAAGCGCCCGGCTTAATTCCAAGAGGGTTTTATCTCGCATTAGGGGATAACCTGAGGAACCAAATAAAATCCCGCTTCAACAGAAGGCGCAATACTTTGAAAGCGCTCTCGTTCGTCCCCTTCCGTAATACAGTCTTCTCGCATCCGTAAGGCGGAAGAAACCGGATGGGCCATAGGAGATATCCCGCCCGTTTCTGCGCTCGCAATCTTCTCCACAAAGTGAACGATATTTGAAAGTTGCGTTCTATAAAGAGGGAGGTCGTTTTCTGAAACAGCTAGTCGGGCCAAATCAGAGATTTTTTTAACTTCTGCATCATCCATCCCATTCCCCTGTTTTTATGAGTGATCAGTATAACGTGAGCCCCATTCCGGTTACAAATTTTGGTAACTGCTTAGGAGTCAGGCCAATATAATTTTAAAAATCTGC
Organism: Gammaproteobacteria bacterium; assembly: GCA_016207405.1. GTDB lineage: Bacteria > Pseudomonadota > Gammaproteobacteria > JACQPQ01 > JACQPQ01 > JACQPQ01. The sequence continues at coordinate 25,111 of JACQPQ010000035.1, forward strand.
AATCCCTCACTGATGGGTGGGTTACTGTGTATTTTCTGCTGCCTGCTGCTCGATAAAAGTCCCCTGCACTCCTAGAATTTTTCAGGCCGCGCACAGTCGATGTCCTATCGCAAGTAGCGTAAAAATGCATCCTGCATTTTTACCTGAAAAATCACCGTCGCTCGGGAACGCTCGCAAAGGCAGCAGAAAATACACAGTAACCCACCTTTCCCACCATTTTAGTGAGGCATTACGTCAATTCTAAAGACGCCTTGGCTCGTTCCAAAACTTCTCGAATCACCTCCTTTTTTGAAGTTCTCCCAGCTTTTAGGCGTGCTTGCTCTTCTTCTTCCGCCTGATCCCTCATTCGCTGTCTTCTGAAGCTAGCCCGTTCGCGAGCCTGCTGTGCCTTTTTATGAGGATTTTCAAAAGTGGAATAAGGAACCATCTGAATACAATCGACTGGGCAAGGAGGTAAGCACAATTGACAGCCAATGCACGCATCTTTGATCACGGTATGCATGGCTTGGAAAGCGCCGATAATCGCATTCACGGGACAGGCTTCATAACATTTAGCGCAGCCAATACAAGCAGATTCTTCTATGCAGGCTACCTCACTGAATTTCTTTGGTTTACTCAAGTTAATGTAATTTTAATTGTCAGATTTTCAGCTATCGCTTGAATTCGACCTACATACTTCGACAATGGTGCGCAAGCGCACCATTTTTAGAAAACCCAACGCCACCACTAAAAAACTTTCCCGTGGCTGAACGGTTACAGAAAAAACTCAAAACCGATAGCCTGCATTTAAATAATGGCTATTAAGCACAGGCTTTAAAAAGTGCTTTTTCAACTATTTTAGGATTGTAGGCAATTACCATTAAATAAGCTCTTGCTGGTCCTTCTGGCTCTCGAATTCCCTGTTCCCACTTTTCTAGTGTTCTTAAGCTAAAAACAAATCGCAGCGCAAACATCTTTACAGGAAAGATGTAATTTTGTTCGAACTTTCCTTACGTTCACGTGCTGAGGAATTCTAACCGTATGAATCTTAGCATTTTTAGGCTCACCTTATACTGCGCGCATTTTTCTTTGAACAAAACATTCAAATCTGGACCCAATTCTCTGCGCCAAAAAGGAAAAGTTATTCTTTTACAGGCCCTTAGCCTAGCTCAGGCCAGCCTACATCTGTTGAAAATCATGCAACAGTCACTTTTGACAGCAATTCCCGCTCATCCGTCGCCCCGCGGTCGGTGCCGCGGGGCGACGGATGAGCGGGAATTGCTGGAAGTCTTAGAAGAGACTCCCAAAATCCTACTAAGAGGTGTAAAATGCCGCGAACTGGGGATGGTAAGTAAGCCCCAGTAAATACTTGTGATTTTTTACGCAGTAATTTGTTCCATTTTCAAGGCGCAAAAAGAGGCGCATAGTTTGACTATGTAACTCTTTTTGCAACGGAAGAAAATGGACCAAAGAACAAGTAAAAAGTCATAAGTATTTACTGGGGCTTGCTTAGTTCTTTTCTTTAAAAATAAGGAAACTAAACATGAGGAAAAACTTCATTGCGTCGGAAGGTGGGGTACACGGAAAAGCGTTCCTGGGAAGACCCCAACTTCAGAATGAAGCGGCACAACTACTGGAGGAGGGAACCTCCTCGGCAACAGAGAAAGATTCACCCAAAGTAATCCGGCTTCCGGGCCCCGTTCCGGACTATCTACAAAAACACTACTGGTGGGCTTATGTGCACCCGCGTGCAGTACGCTTCTGGGATCGACAATGGCTCATTAACCTCATTCTTTTTGGTAATTTTATTCGCTTGAGAGATCAGGCTCTCGCTGAGTTTTGGCCGTATGCCTACGGGCGGACGCTTCAGGTAGCTTGCGTCTACGGTGATTTTACAGTCAAACTGGCCGAACGCATTGCACCGGGTGGCATTCTAGATGTGGTCGACGTACTCCCCATTCAAATTCAAAACTTACGCCGTAAGCTATCCAACCCAACACCTGTCCGATTGCACTATGGAGATTCAACAGGGCTTGATTTTGATGATGCAACATTCGACCAAGTCATCGTTTTCTTCGTGCTTCACGAGCAACCCGTGGGGGTTCGCGAAAGAACGGTCGAGGAAGCCGTACGCGTCTTAAAACCAGGCGGGAAAATCGTTTTTGTAGAATACCATCGTCCTGTACGCTGGCATCCTTTACACCTCGTTTTTTTAGAGCCAATCCTCCGTGTGCTTGAGCCTTTCTCGCCCGATCTATGGAATCACCCGATCACAGAATGGCTACCCAAAAACCGCACACCCACAGCAATTAGAAAGCAACTATACTTTGGAAACTTGTATCAGAAAGTTGTAGTTACTTATTAAGAGGTAATCCACCTTGTCAAAACCGGTGGACCGCTCGCAAAAAAACGCCTCGCACAAGTCCACCCTACATTAAAACTGAGACGCCAGCACAAGTGTGAACAGGTTATCGCTTGGATCACTCGGCTCACCAGAAACATGACGATCGGATTCTTTATTCCAATCATACCCTGTTTTGATAAGTGTGTTTTCGCTCCAGCGATAGCCTGCTCCAAGCGAATAGCGTTGATATCGATTAGCCGTTATACCATTTAAAGAAGCCGTGATATCATTCTCTAAATCTACCACGCTGTATCGTGCTGCTGCATACCATTTGGAAGTTAGGTTATAAGTACCTTCTAAGAAACCATAATTTCCGTCTCGGTCTCTCGCTCCTGTTGCCTCGTCTGAAAAATGTCCCAAAGAAAGCCGGATAAAAGCCTTACTGTCTGAATAAGCAGGAGGTTCTAAAGCTTTTTTGCCTTTGCCAAAGTCGTAGCGAAGGAAGGCTTCCCATGCACGTCTCGTCCAATTAGACGCACCCGTTGGCGGTGTAGCTACCCCCGCAAAAGAAAGTTCAGAGCTTGCTGTGCCTAGATCTCCAGAGGCATAGTAACTGAAGGACGCGTAGACTGGCTCGAACGGCGTGTGGTGTAACTTTCCAAACCAAGCTTTTTCTTTGCTATTGTCAGAACCTGTTCCTGTATTGCCATCGCTGACAGAAAGAACCCAACCTAAAGGTTTTAAGCCCAGTGGGTTTAATGTTATACTCCCCGCTAATTCTAGTCCCTCGTCGGATACCCCTGAATTCACAGCCGAGTTAGAGGGCCCCACACTCTCTACCAAATTATTAGACCAAGTCTCTTCCCCAAACCCTAATTTAAATCGTCCCAATCGACCGCTCAAACTGAACGGGGTGCTTTTTAAGAAAGGAAGAAAATCTTTGGACTGTAAATAGAGGTAATCCACCTTATTAAAAGTGGCATTGTTTAAATCCATTCTCATCACAATGGAGTTTTTTTCATCTGCTTGAAACACAAGCTGGAATTTGGCTTCTGGCACATCGAAAGTGTCATGTGCTTTTGCACCATCTTGTCCTGCATCAAAAAGACCTGCGGCAAATCTTCCTTTCATTTTTAACTTGGATAGCGTGTTCAGAAGATCGACTCGGAGAGAAGATTTTTGAACAGAGTCTTTTTGAGTTGCTTCCAATTTTTCAATGCGGGCCAATAATTCTGTGCGAACCGCTTGTGTTTCGGCAGTATCGCCACTTTCTGCTTGAATGCAGGGACTCATCCCTATTACTGCAATACAGAATAGTTTTGCGCATGTGATCCTGGGTGTCATTTGAGTATCCTCCTTGAAATCAAAAATTACATTGTTTCATTCAGTCGAAATGCTATCCAGAAGATAACGACCGACTTTTACATAAAATGGGGAAGTGGCATTGTTGGCCAACTTTTTCCCAAAAACAGGAACCCACTGCCCAAAAAACCGTAACAAAAATTCCTCGTACAGTGTTTCCCATGCCTTTGCATCCAACATTTCTTTCGCTTCTACTGCATGCACCCACAGGAGGCACACATGCGCAAGGAATGCGAGCTCTATAGAAATATGGTCGGGCGCAGCAGGAGTATGATTTTGAGGTTCAAACTTTGCTTCTGCATACCACCGCTTGAGTTCAGAAACACAAGGTCCTCCCAAATACCCCTGAAATTCTCCTCCTGCAAATGACAACCCACACTCCAGATCTCCCGGGCCAGAAGGCTCTAATCGAATGAGATCTGTGTAGACGGACTGATAAGGCAAAATCTGATCAGGCCCTGGCACAGAAAATAACCGCGTAAATTCCACCTGCAAAGTTTCTACCCCATACCCAGGTTTAATCAGTCCAAGTGCCTCGACATCCTCTAAAATTTTCGCATCCGGGGGAGATGCCAAAAGCTTGCTTAGGCAACTAAAACAGCCTGCTCTTTCTTTCAAGCTTTGTAAATTTTGACACAACATTCTTTGTGCAGAGCCTGCCCGCTTAAGGGATCGGCTTTTGTTGGCCTTAAGTCCCCATCAAAACACCCCCGCCCTTTTGCAGTCTTCCCCAGTGCCCAGTGACCAAAACCATGCTGCGAACCGACTACCTCTGGATGAATGCCTTCTGTCAGTCTAAGGATAGCTTTCATTTTTCCGTACTTGGATTCCACCCAAACTACCTCCTCATCCTTCAACCCTAATTTTGCCGCTATCTTAGTGTTCATCTTGAGGAGATTCGTCGATTTAATCTCGACAAGCCACGCATTATTTTGCGTTCTCGTATGCGTATGCGAAGCCTCCTTCCAATTGATAAGATAAAAAGGATATTCTGAGTCTGGTTGCCAGCTTCTTGGCCTATAAACCGGAAGGGGATCGACAGGCTTTCCTTCGGCATCCTTCTTGTCTCGAAAAGCCGCATTGTAGAATTCCACTTTTCCAGAAGACGTCTTAAAGCCCACAACCGCCTTACCCTCCTTCAGAAATCCGATTGGCTTATCGCGTGATCCATCCTTTTTCTTGGAAAAGATAAGCGTTCCCTCAATAAGAGCCTCTCGCAGTTTTTCTTCTGGAAGAGGAGCTTTAAATTTTTCATACTGTGTCCCTTTGTCGCTTACCCAGGTGGCTCCAGGTAAAGCTTTGAGTTGTTCCAAAGTCATTTTAGGATCGCCTTCGGAAAGCTCGCGAGAAAGCCATTCCTCATACCACGCTTTTTTATCAGAAACGGGCTTGCCAGAAACGCGCCCAATAAGAAACACTTCTTTGCCTTCCACGTCTTTAAGACCAAGCCGGCGCCCTAGCTCTGCTATAAATTCATATTCTGCCGGCTGACCAAAAAGAGGAGGCACCACCGGCTGACGAAGACCTATCACAGGCCAAGTCACCCAGTGTGCATTTAAATCGTAACGTTCAAAATAAGTGGTCCCGGGAATGACGAGATCTGCCATCTCCGCGGTTTCAGACAGGTAGATGTCATTGACGACCAAAAATTCCAGACTCTTTAAAGCGGCTTCTACTGTCTTTGTGCCCGGAACAGACATCATTAAGTTCTGAAAGAACACCATGCCGATCTTAGGTTTGTAAGGGCCAGTTCCTTCCGCCATACGAGTAAATGACTCACAGTAGACACCCGACTTATGCCCAAAAGGATAAGATTTTACCCCATCGAAGCGCTCCATTTTGACTGTCTTGCTGGCGAGCGCATCGGGCGCTACCTCCATGTGTTTGCCCTCCCCTTTTTTGGGAATAACCATGGTTCCTGATTTGTCATAAGCACCCACGAGCGCATTGAGGCATGCAATCGCCCGCCCGCCTTGCACACCATTGGCATGCTGGCCAGGCCCAGACCATACGTCGGTTAAAGAGGGCTTCGTTGTTGCAAACTCCCGCGCAATTCTCTCGATGGTTGCGGCAGGCACAGAAGTAATCGTTTGACCCCATTCAGGCGTTTTATCCTTGACTTCATTTGCAAATTCATCAAAACCGACCGTCCATTCTTTGATAAAGTCTGCATCATATAGCTTGTCGCGAATGATGACATGCGCCATGGCAAGTGCCATCCCCCCATCTGTAGAGGGACGTATGGGAACCCATTCATCCGCCTTATTTGCGGTATAAGAGAAATTAGGATCAACCACAACCAGCTTAGCTCCATTCTCTCTGGCGCGAGTCATGATGCGCGGAAGGTGAGCCCACTTTGTAGCAGATAAAGGATTCCAACCAAACAGCAAAATGTATTTTGAAGCAATAGCATCCATGAGTGGCCGCTCATCCCCCATGACCATTTTGAAAGAGGCCTTACGGGCCGTATCACACAGATTAGAGTGGTTAGAATAATTAGGCGTTCCATACAGTTTACAAAAATCTCCTTGTGGGTGAGTAAAGGAGTGATCTTCGGAAAACCACAGTAACTTATGGGCTTCGCCCTGATCTCGAAGCATCCTTAGCCGGCTCACGATTTCAGTGTAAGCGTCTTCCCAAGAGATCTCTTTCCATTTTGGGTCAATTCCTATGCCTTTTTCAGGGTTTGTACGCCTTAAAGGATTTTTAATTCTGTCTGGATCGTAGAGCGTCATAATCCCCGCATTGCCCTTTGGGCACATCACTGCGCCTTCTTTGTTTCCATTAGCGAAAAAGTCAGTAGAAATATTAGAAAAGCCATTGGGGTTGTGTGAGTTAGGCCGAACAGAAACCACTCGACCATCCACAACATAACAAGTAATACCAGTTTGCCCTCCGCACTGATTGCAACAAGAGTGTATGGTCTTGGCCTGCTCGTAGTTCTTCCCCGTTCGGATAGCCGCCAGTGCTTTTTGACCCAAACCGGGAACAAAAGGCGGCAGTGCAAGTGCTGCAGCACCCAGCCCAGCATATTTTAAAAATACTCGGCGTTCATCACTGGAATGAAAATTTATGTTATTCATAAGTCAATCTCCTTTTACGATCTGTCATGGAAGCAGAAAGCTGGCATCCAGAATTGAGATCTTAATACTGGATGCCAGCCTTCGCTGGCATGACAGTGAGGGAGATCTCAGCCGCGCGCCTTACAAGGTTTTCCATTTTTAAATGTGCTGAATAGATACCCCTTATGTCAGGTAATACACATTGGGCCCTGTGCCCTCTTCTTCCTTAAGACGCATATGCTTACGAGTTTTAAGAAGTTCCTGTAATCCCTCACCATGGGCGAGACACTTTCCATTTGGATCGCCTAAGTCTCCAAAATGAATGGCTTTTCCCATGCAAGTTTTTACACAAGCAGGAAGATCTATATAGTCGCCGTTTTTATCCTGCTTGTGCACACAAAAAGTACATTTCCGCGCTTTACCTACCCAAACTCTTTTCCCCGGTTTTTCCATCAACCCCATTTCAGGAGAAGCGACTTCGTTCCAGACGCCCGTGCCCTCATGATATTTTTCCCCTTCATCAAAAATAGGCACTTTATAAGGACAAGCCTTAACACACGCTTTTGTCCCTCTACACACATTCGGATCAATAAAAACAATACCATCCTCTCGTTTTTTAATTGCTTTGTAAGGACAGACTTCAAGACAAACAGGTTTATCACAATGCTGACAAGGTCGCGGAAACCATTGAAGTTTTACATGAGGATATTCGCCCGTTTCCTCCTCAAGAACCGGATTATAGGACATGCCTGGAGGAGTTTTGTTTTCCTGCTTACAAGCCACCACACACGCTCGACACACCACACAGCGCTCTAGGTCGATGACCATACCCAGCTTCTTTTTTTGAACGGATTGAGGCTTGCTGACCGAAGTGCCCGTTGCAGCAAGCGTTACCACTCCTGCTACCACTGTTGCAGCAGACTGAAAAAATTTTCGACGGGAAGGAATAGGATCTAAGGGGCTTGGAAGTTCACTCTCCTTTTTATCAGGTCCATGGAGTTTGTCTGATACCATAAAAACCTCCTTATTTTTGTCCTTTGATAACTACTCTGAATAAAATTATACATGATCATAGCTTGCGGTTTCCATCCTCATTAAAAGCTCCCTCTCGCTAATCGCCCTTCTCTTTTTCAATCATTTTCAGTCAGGAATTTTTTTCTGAGTCGTAATGAGGGGGATCTTTGACTCTTTTTCTCCAATCGCTCAGAATGAATCATATGATTACCTCAAAACTGGCAAAAAAAAAAGTTAAAAAAAAAACTGTTTTTGCAAAAAAACCAGTAACCCAAAAGCTATTGAAAAAAATAAAAAATCAAATTGTAAAGGCAGTACATCCTGAAAAAATTATTTTATTTGGTTCTTGGGCAAGAAGAGAAGCAACTAAGGACTCCGACCTCGATCTGATGGTAATTGAACGAAAAGCCTTTAACAAAAAACATTCTAAGCGGCGGAACTTGGCTAAGTTATGGTTAACCCTTGCCGATGTGCCAATACCCACAGATATTGTGTTATATAGCCAAGAAGAAGTAGAGCATTGGAAACACAGCATTAACCATTTAGTTTTCAGAGCTCTCAAAGAGGGCAAGGTATTGTATGAAAAACCTTGAACACGCTGACATGATTATGAAGCTAGCTTACGAAGACTGGAATGCCCTAAAAGGCATGAAGGATACAGAAAGGCTTTTTTCAGATGGAATTTTTGGTTTTCATGCGCAACAAGCTATCGAAAAAGCCTTAAAAGCATGGCTTTGTCATTTAGGAAAAGAGTATCCTAAAACGCATGATATCCGTCTACTCTTAATGCTGCTTTCGTCAAGCGGTGAGAAAATTGATTCTTACTGGCCATTGGTGGAATACAATATTTATGCTGTTCAATCTCGCTATGAATATATAGCAGAAAATGAACCGTTCAAAAGACCGCAAGTGATACAGCAAATAGAACGCTTACTTAACAAAATAAAGAAGATAATATCTAATTAAAAAAGTAAGCTGGTTTCTATTATTAAAAGCTCCCTCTCGCTAATCGCCCTTCTCTTTTTCGATCATTTTCAGTCAGGAATTTTTTTCTGAGTCGTAATGATTTTGGCGTGATTTCAATGAGCTCGTCTTCATTAATCAACCCCATCGCCTGTTCTAACGAGGGCTTCAAGGCAGGCGTTAGGATAATGTTTTCATCATTACCCGCCGAGCGAATATTGGTCAGTTTTTTTGTTCTCAATGGGTTCACGACTAAATCATTATCCCGGGAATGTATGCCAACAATCATCCCTTCATAAATCGCTTCCCCAGGCACAACACACAGTCGCCCTCTTTCTTGCAGATTAAACAAAGCGGCAGCAATTGCAAAACCTGTCCCATTGGAAACCATCGCACCCTGCCGTCTTTGGCTGCCTGCTTCATCCGGAATTAAAGGACCATATTTTTCGAAGACATGATACAAAAGCCCCGTGCCCGATGTGAGCGTCATAAACTCGGTTTGAAATCCAATCAAGGTTCTCGCAGGAATAATATAATCCAACCTCACACGCGAGACACCATCCGACGTCATATTCTGAAGCTCTGCACGCTTGGCACCGAGCGCTTCCATCAGAACCCCTTGATGACGGCTTTCAATATCTACCGTCAGTTGTTCATAAGGCTCAGAAAGAACACCGCCAACTTCTTTGACAATCACCTGTGGGGAAGTGACCGCCAGTTCATACCCTTCTCGACGCATGGTTTCTATCAGAATAGCGAGGTGCAGTTCGCCCCTGCCAGATACCTTCCATTTGTCTGGACTCACCGTATCTTCTACTTTTAGAGCGACATTATGCAACAATTCGGTTTGTAAGCGTTCCCGCAATTTACGGGAAGTAACAAATTTTCCCTCTTTCCCAGCAAAAGGCGAATCATTCACCTGAAAAATCGCCGTGACTGTCGGTTCATCGACCGTGAGAAGTGGGAGAGGATTAGGATTGTCTGGATCGCAAAGCGTCTCTGATATTTTAAGGTCGTCCACCCCCGTAACGGCAATAATATCCCCCGCTTCGGCTTGTTCAATTGGAAACCGATTGAGTCCTATGAATCCAAGCACTTGCAGCACTCGGCCTTTTCTGGCCACGCCCTCCCTGTCTAAAATTACAATCGGAGTATTGGGTGTTATGCGCCCTCTATGCACGCGCCCAATGCCAATAGTTCCAACGTAACTGGAGTAATCGAGTGCGCTCACTTGCATCTGAAAAGGTCCATCTAGGGACACCAACGGACAAGATACCTTTTGGATAATCGTTTCAAACAAAGGCACCATACTGGTTCCGGGTATTTTAAGATCAAGTGTCGCAATGCCTTGCAATGCCGATGCGTAAACGATAGGGAAATCGAGCTGCTGATTATTGGCGCCCAATCTATCAAAGAGCTCAAACACTTGATTCACAACCCACTCTGGCCGCGCAGCGAGGCGGTCTATTTTGTTCACAACCACAATAGGATTTAAGCCCCTTGCAAAGGCTTTTTGAGTCACAAACCGCGTTTGTGGCATGGGGCCATCTACCGCATCGACTAATAACAAAACTGAATCGACCATAGACAAAATACGCTCGACTTCGCCCCCAAAATCAGCATGGCCTGGGGTATCGACAACATTAATGCGATATTCCTTCCATCGGATGGCTGTGTTTTTAGCTAAGATCGTGATGCCGCGTTCTTTTTCAAGTTCATTGCTATCTAAAGCACGCTCTGGCAACACCTGGTGGGGGGATAAGGTATCACTCTGCTGCAGAAGCCTATCAACCAAAGTAGTCTTGCCATGGTCAACGTGAGCAACAATGGCGATATTTCTGATATTTTGAATCATGTTTTTAATAAAAACCCCGAGGAGGGTAAAGGTTTCCCATCCAAAAATGCTTGATGGCCTACCTTGCGAAGACGCCCTTCTGCAAACCAACGAATGGCAAGGGGAAGGATTATATGCTCTTTCTCCAGAACGCGCTCGGCTAAAGAGTCTGCCGTATCCGTATTATACACGGGTACTGTCGCTTGAATAATATTGGGCCCCGCATCCAGTTCCTCCGTTGCAAAATGTACGGTTGCCCCATGAATGCGCTCTTTTGAAGCTAAAACACGTTGATGCGTATGAAGCCCTCGATAAAGCGGCAACAAAGAAGGATGGATATTAATAATTTTCCCTTCATACCGCTTCACAAAGCGAGCAGATAAAACAAACATAAATCCCGCCATCACAATGAGTTCAGGGCGATAGGATTCTATGCAAGTAGCCAGCGCAGTTTCAAAAGCGTTTTTATTTTGGAAATGTTGCAGATCTATAATGTGCGTCGGTATGTTGGCATGCTCTGCACGAGTAAGCCCATAAGCTTCTTTTCGATTTGAAATGACGGCTTGCACGGCACAGGGAAGATTTTGAGTCCGAATCGCATCCAGGATGGCTTGTAAATTGCTTCCGTTTCCAGAAA
>JACQPQ010000036.1 GCA_016207405.1 Gammaproteobacteria bacterium
CGACTGCGTGCGGCCTGAAAAATTCTAGGAGCGCAGGGGACAAATGCGAGCAGCAGGCAGCGGAAAATACACAGTGAACCACCCATCAGTGAGGGATTAGGATTTTAGGAAGCGGTTTAACGATGCGCAAAGCGCACCCTACGTTTGTTGAATAGTCACAACCATTTTTTATATTTTCTGAATTTTCTGCCGATTTTATCTAATCGCTGTTGAACCGCATCAAAACGCGAAGGTAATTGCGCTTCTGCATCTTGCGAAATTTGTCCGGCTGTTTGCATGAAAGTTTTGACCCCAAAACAACTGTTCACTTCTTGTATCTTGTTGCATGAATTTACCGTTCTGTCAGAACATAAAGGCTCCACTCTATTTTTCAGTCGGCCAATTAAGTCCATAGCAACGTCCAGTTCAGGTCCCTTCTGCCTTGCTCTGTTTAAGGCAGCTTGTGCATGACCCAGTTCCTGGATTGCGGCATGAGACTCTCGAAGAGCTTCATTAATTTTAGGTTGCATGAGTTGGTCCAGGACGGCTTGATTGGCACTGCCGTCTGGATTACACAAACCATCTTGTACGTATTTTTCTAATTCATCAGGAGTGAGGAGAGATTGTGAAATAGGACGCCCAAGAAGTTTTGGAGGATTTACGTTCCATGTCTGAGCGTTAAGAATTGGAGGGACACTTAGAATGAACGCTAGGATAAAGGCAAACTCGCCTATTTTTTTTGTATAAGCTGTTTTCATATGATCTCCTTAAAGTGAACGATGACTTATTTACAGAGTATAGCGCCATTCTCAACTTTCAGAGCTGACACCTCTGATGTCATCCCGTGCAAGCGCCGTCTAATAAACTTATTCAAGAGAGAAGCTCACACGGCGCGCGACACGGGATCCAGGCAATAGATCTTTAACCTGGATCCCGGATTTCGCGCCGTGACAATGCTTGGTTTATAACAGGTATCTCGGATGGCGCTCCTCCGGGATGGCATCTCTTAGACTTAAAAAGTTGAGAATGGCATTTATTTACAGAATACATGCCCCTTCACCCAGTTTCCAGTTCCATTGGAATAAATTTCTTTTTTCCATATAGGGACTCTGTGTTTGATTTCTTCGATGATAAAGCGACAGGCTTTAAAGGATTCCTCTCTGTGCACACTGGAGACACCAATTCCAACACTGATATTGCCTACTTTTAAATCTCCATAAGCATGATGGATACAAATTTTTAAGTCGTGCCCCCATGTGTTCTGAGCTTCACAGCAAATGGCGTGTAGAGTGTTTTCCGCAAGGGGTATAAAAATATCATAGGAGATCTGAGTGACCGTTTGCCCTTCATTATGATTTCTAACGACACCAAAAAAACAGACTTCTCCTCCATGTTCTTTTGCGCCAATAGCGTTTAAAACAGCTTGGGGATAAATAGGCCCTTCTTTTAAAACGATGGTGATCTCTGGAGATCTCTTTACCATTTAGCCCCCAGATATCGGTGGAATAAGCGCAAATTCTGTGTTTTCTTGTATCGATTCTTCTTCAAGAAGAATTTTGTGTTGAGTCGCAAACACGGAAATATTTAAGATCTCTTGCATTTCTGTTTTTAGGGGATGGTCAAGGAGCCATGCCATTAAACAGGCTCGCATGTAACCGACAGTCGCCTTTTCATCCACTTCCAGCTTTATATCACCAGAAGGAGAAAATTGTTTTGCAGGTCCTAAGCAACGGAGTGTGATTGTTTTCATTTAGTGTAGGGTACGCTTTTCCAGTGTTCTATTTAAGTGTAATAAACCTTGATGGCCAAGCCCAGCACCTAAAACCCATAACATGTTCTGAGTCATTAAGGCAGTGGCTCCCATCACCATGATTTGTGAGCGGAGAGGTTTTTGCTTCCAGCTTTCTTTGGCAAGCTCGACATGCAACAGGCCAACAGCTGAAAGCAATAGTGCAACGAGAAGAGGTGGAAAATGGAATAAAGGTAGCCCATAGGAAATAACGGCTAGCGCTATTAAAAATAGACCAATCACCCAATTAGACATCCAATGGGTGCTCCCTCCTTTTACATGAGCCGTAAGCCCCCCTGCGCCATGGCAAAATGGAAGGCCGCCTACTGTCGACGAAAGGAGGTTGCCCACGCCTATAGACCATAACAATCGTTTGAAAGTTACGTTTTTTGCGCGTTCCCCAAAATATTTTTGGGCAGCATACTGGGTGCCAATCACAGAGTTTGCGGAGGTGAGTATGATTTGCGGCAAAATGAGGTACAAAAGTAAATCCAGCCTTATGGAGTGAAGAGGAACTGAGGCGGGGGCTGTTATTGTAATGGGTATAGGAGGGGTGAAAAGTCCCCATAGCAGTCCTCCGGTTGCGAGGATACCTAGAATAGGAAAATTCGTGCTTCGTGAAACATAGACCATCAGCACAAGAAAGGTTATAAAAAAGCCAATAACCATAGGCGCATGCGAGGTTAGCATTCCGGAACCCTTTGACAACATCATAATGCCAAGACCGGCTTGTAACCCATGGACTAAAGACAAAGGAATTTTGTTAGCAAAATTGTGGAGCTTAAAAAATACGACTAAAAGGCAATAAGCACCCATTGCCGCTGTGCAGAGCTTCACTTCTTGTAAAGTTGCACCCAGTGTGATCGCAGCCATAACCATGGATTTAAGAGGCTGAACAGGCATTGGGACTTTGAAGAGCAAACCAGCCATGCAGTAAGTAAGCCCTGCTGAAAACAGCAACACACTTTCCGAAAAACCGTTTTGAGTGGAAAGCAAAGCGAGGAGTGGAAATAAAATAGCGCTATCTGCAAATGCCCCGGTTATATTTTTGTATCCAACCATTACATCCAAAATTCTAACAAGGTGGACCGCTAAGCTCACGCTCGTGCAAGTCCACCCTACATTTCTAAATCCTAAATCCTAAATCCTAATTTGCCCCACCGCATGCAGCAGAGGTTCTTTCAGCACGTTCAAGCTTTGTTGTATCGCCTTGGGATTACCCGGAAGTGCGATGATAAGTGTTTGGTTTCGAATTCCTGCAACTTGACGACTCAGGCACGAAAAGGGCGTGAATGCGGAACCGCTATGTCTTAGTAGTTCAGGAATACCCGGCAACAAGCGGTCAGAGAGGCTTGTGATGACTTCTGGCGTATGGTCTCTTTTTGAAACACCTGTGCCCCCCGTTGTGATGATGAGGTGAACAGATAAACGGTCTGTAAAATCCAATAACTTATTTGTAATTTCGGATTTTTCATCTGAGGTGATGGCGCTCGTAATGGATGAGACGCCCCAGCTTTCCAGAATGCGCTTCGCTTCTGGGCCAGATTCATCGCTATATTCACCGCGAGAAGCTCTATCGCTAATGGTTAAAAGAGCGACTTGGATTGTGTCCAAAGGAAGAACATTTTTAAAATGAGAATGTGGTATGTTTTTTTCTGTAGGCGTATGGGTAGGATGAGTCCAGAGCCCTCGTTTCCCGCCTTGTTTGGATTTGAGTCTTATGTCGGTAATGGTTAAAGCGGGGTCAACGGGTTTGATTAAATCATAGAGGGTAAGTAGAGCGATTTGTACGCCCAGCAATGCTTCCATTTCCACACCCGTTTTTTCGTGAGCTGAAACTGTACATTCTACCCAAATGGCATTCTCGACTTCGTCTAATTGGAATTGAAAGTCGACTTTTTCAAGTGAGAGAGGATGACAGAGCGGAAGAAGTTCTGGTGTTCGCTTGGTTGCCAATATTCCAGCCGTTTCAGCCATAGGGAGAGGATCTCCCTTGGGTAACTGACGGTTCTTAATGAGAGTAAAGGAGTCGAAACTCATGCGGATACATCCTGTCGCACAGGCGACTCGATGTGTTGTCGATTTATTTCCAACGTCTACCATGTTAAATGTATGCATACTGAAATCCTAAAAAGGTGGACCGCTCGCAAAAAGCGCTCGCTTTGTCCACCCTACACTCCTAAATCCTAATTCACCCTCCCATCGTTGCAAAGTGTATGACATTTCCATAATTTCCTGAATGTAAGGCATGTGTGCTTTGTTTGGCAGAGAGTAAAGCATTCACTGTTTTTTGTAACAGTGATTTTTGGTTATCGTGTGCAAGGAGTGGGCGGAGAGAGTATTTTTGATTTCCGAACAAACACAATTTTAGTTCTCCCAAACTGGTAATCCTTAATCGATTGCAGGTTTCACAGAATTTTTTTGAATAGGGGGCTATGATCCCAACCGTTCCTCGATAGTCTTCATGCATGAATTCTTGTGCGGGTCCCGAATCGGAAAATCTTTTGATTTCTACCCATCCTGTTTTTTGAAGCTCGTTTTTCAAGTTTTCCAAACGGAAGTGATGATTATGAAAGAGAACTTGATTGAACCCCGTTGGCATCAGTTCGATAAACCGAATGCGAATGGGTTTATTTTGAACAAAAGACAGAAAATTAGGAAGTTCATGATCATTAATGCCTTTCATTAGAACGGTATTGATTTTAATGGGATGAAGGTTTAAGAAAATCGCTTTTTCAATACCCTCTAAAATAGAAAATAGTTTGTCGTGGCCCGTTATGATTTTAAATTTTTCTGGATTGAGACTATCTACACTGATATTAAGGCCCACAATACCCCCTTCTTGATATTTTTTGGCGTCCTGGCATAAACGATACCCGTTTGTAGACAGCATCACTTTTTCGACACAGGGAATTTGTGAAATAGTTTTTGCAATGGTAAGAAAATCTTTCCGTAAAGTGGGTTCTCCGCCCGTCAAGCGAATTTTACCAAATCCCATTTCAGCAAATGCAGTGACTAATCTTCGGATTTCAGGGACGGATAGGAAGGGAGGAGCCTCAGGTGTTTTGTGATATCCATCAGGAAGACAATAGATGCAACGAAAGTTGCACTGATGGGTAATAGAAAGCCGTAAATATTTGAACGTTCTGCCGTGTTCGTCTTGTAACATAAATACTCCTTTCCAAAATCGGGAGGCTGTCATGTTTCCACCACAGCCCGGCAAGTCGGTCCTGCTCCGTTTTCTACTATGCTGGCTTGAAATCGTTGATTTTTTGCGATCCGTTGCTCACATACTGTCATGTATGCTGCGCTACGGTTCTCAAAAATCAACGATTTCAAGCTCAGCCTAGCGAAAACGGAGGCAGGACCTAGCCTGCGGCTTATCGTTGCGTTTTGACGTGACGATAAGCTCGGAGTTTGAGTTGAACGGTTGGACGCACACAAAATCACCCGCTTTTACGTCCACACATTCAGGGGGCAATACAATATAACAGTTCGCTTTGTTCAATGAACTTAAAATTCCGGAATTTTGAGAGCCTGTGCTGGACACACTCCATTCTCCATTCATTTCTTTTAGGATACCGCGTTGAAATTCAGTGCGTCCGGGCTCTTTTTTTAAATGGTCGAGTGAGCGTACTTTAAATTCAAATGGAGAATTGTCTTGTCTGCCCATCAGCGTGCGCAAAGCAGGCATAACCAGCTGTTCAAATGTGACCGTTGCAGACACAGGGTTGCCTGGCAATCCAAAAAAGTAAGATGAACCTATTTTACCGAAAGCAAAAGGTTTCCCCGGTTTAATCGCCACTTTCCAAAAAAAAATCTGCCCCACTTCTTCGAGCACTTCTTTGACATAATCCGCACTTCCAACGGAAATGCCTCCAGAGCTGATGATGACGTCGCCTCCAGAGCTCATTTTTAAAAGTTGTTCTCGTAGAGTCTTTTTGTCATCGGGTATGATCCCAAAATCGAGCGGTTCTATCCCGAACGTTTTGAGCAATCCTCCCAAAAGATAACGATTAGAATCATAGAGCTGATCTGCTTTTAATGGATGGCCCAATGTAATCAATTCATCTCCTGTTGAAAAGAGAGAAACTTTAGGTAGACGAAATACTTTTATATGAGAAATACCGACAGAAGCCAGGAGTCCAAGTTGAGGGGCTTTTAAAGCGGTGCCTTTTTTTAGAATGATGTCTCCAGCTTGAATATCTTCGCCAGGATGACGAACATGAAGTCCTGCATGTGGAGTTTTTAAGATGCGTACTTTATTGCCATAAAGTTCTGTATCTTCTTGCATAATGACGGTGTCGCATCCTTCTGGTAGCAAGGCGCCGGTCATAATGCGAACGCATGTCCCTTCTGTGCAGGTACCTAAAAAAGGATGCCCCGCATAACTCTCTCCAACCACTTCGAGCCTTGGGAAGTGTTTTAAATCTTCAAACCGTATAGCAAACCCATCCATGGCGGAATTTTTGTGCTGTGGTAGCGCCATGGGAGATACGATATCTTCCGCACAGGTACGACCCAAACTGTCAGGGAGGGCACTCTCCTCTTCTTCTTTAATAGGAGAAATAGACTCAATGATTTTTGCGCGCGCTTCGTTAAAGCTAAACATGATTACTTTTCCAACCCCTAACCCCTAACCCC
>JACQPQ010000037.1 GCA_016207405.1 Gammaproteobacteria bacterium
AAACCAGTAAATTACCCGAGGATAAAAAATATTTTAGTAGGATGTTTGTCAATAAAATGCCTTGGCAAAACTTTTAATTTCCCAAAGCATTTTCCGTTGATCTTCTAAGCACTCTTTATGTATCCTTTTTAATTGGAGGGTAGGGCGCGCTTCTGTATCATCCTAAAAGGCCAAGCAAGAAGAACGGTGCGTAAATGCACCATACAATTTTGAGAAGATACCTCCTAACACTTATTTTTGCGCGGATCACTAAGAGAAATCGGGCAGATTTGATTTTAGGCAATTCGTGCAAAATTCTGGAAGTTTTCTTCTGGATCGAACTAAATTATAGTAAATAAGCCCTATTATGAAATCCACCAAAAATTATTTAAGCCGTGATCTTGATAAGGGGGTCACTTAATACTAACCACTTGTTATGCTTAAAATTGGACTCACGGGGGGGATAGGAAGCGGTAAAACCGCAGTGTCCCGATTTTTTTCGGCATTGAAGGTTCCTGTGATTGATGCAGATAAGATCTCACATGAACTGGTTGCCCCAGGGCAAGCAAGTTATGCGGCTATTGTAGGGAAGTTTGGTGTCAATTGCTTAAGGAAATCAGGCAAAATTGACCGCCCTACCCTTCGCAAGGAGATCTTTGCCCATCCAGAAAAACGGCTATGGTTAGAATCCTTATTGCATCCACTCATTCGAGCAGAAATGTTTTCTCGAATGTCGCACTTAAGCTCGCCTTATTGCATTATTGTTATTCCTTTACTAACGGAAACGCAGGACAAAAATTTGATTAAAGATTTAATAGACCGTGTTCTCGTGGTGGACGTTCCGGAGCGCCTCCAAACAAAACGTGTCATGGTGAGAGACCATCTTAAAGCAGCAGAAGCTCGTGCTATTCTTAAAGTGCAGTCCCAGCGCGCAAAACGTTTACAGTGGGCGGACGATGTTATGAGGAATGAAGGAAGTTTAGAAAATCTTCGTAAACAGGTGCTGGCGCTTCATCAAAAGTATTTATCGCTGTCAGGTGTTCGGTAGGAAATGGTTGGGCACACAAAACAGTGCCCAACCTGCCAGCCTACGTTATTTTATTCCGAACTTCGCACATGACTCCCTCTTAGCACCCCGCTTGTATGGTAAACGTTACTATAGTAAAATGTACTATAATCAAAATATGGATGTTAAACAGTGCGTATATTTAAAACAAGACAATTTGATAGATGGGCGAAAAAGCATGATTTGGCAGATCGCTTGCTGATTAACGCAGTTAAAGAAATGAATGGGGGCTTGATTGATGCTGATTATGGGGCCAATTTATATAAAAAACGCATTGCAACAGGAGGAAGAGGGAAAAGCGGAGGCATGCGTGCTTTGATTGCTTACAATATTGAGGCGAAAGCATATTTTTTATATGGGTTTGAAAAAAACGAACGTGACAATATTAGCGAAAAAGAAAAGAGGGCCTACAAAATATTAGCTAAAGCGGTTCTTCAGTTTAGTGCGGGGGATATTAAAAAACGACTTCAAGATGGCAGTTTAGTGGAGATAAGATCATGAGTAAATTAATCAAAACAGCCGTTGAAACTGCCAAGGATTTAGGTCTTAACGTTATAACTTTGCGCGAAATTGAAGCATTAGATTTGCCAGAGGTGGTAGAACTGTCTTCCAAACAAATTAGAATTATTCGTACAGAAGCACACGTTAGCCAAGCTGTTATAGCAAAATATTTAAATGTCAGCCTTTCTACCTATCAGAAGTGGGAAAGAGGGAAGGTTACCCCGCACGGTGGCAATCTAAAATTATTGAATCTCGCCTACAAAAGAGGATTGCAAACTCTAGTTTAGAGCTGGCCCGAAGATGGGATGCTAAAAAGGAAAAATTATTCCCGGACAGGCCCTAATTATAGTGTGCGCGATCATAATGGGTTTTCGCGAACAAAACGCACTCATACAATTACTTGTAGAGTGCGTTTGCACACTACTCTGGCGGAAAGATTGATTATGTTTTGCAGCAGGGGCCTTTAGACTCGCCTTCGCCCCCTTCCTTAGAACAACACTTTCTGGAAAAGCAGCAGCAAAAGATACAATTGTAAATCAAGGCAAATACAAGGCCGAACAGAAAGCCTTCAATAAATCCCCAGAACAATCCCTTAAAAGCTCCCATCCATGTCGCATCATATCCTGCGTAAAATGAA
The DNA here is from genome assembly GCA_016207405.1 of Gammaproteobacteria bacterium. GTDB lineage: Bacteria > Pseudomonadota > Gammaproteobacteria > JACQPQ01 > JACQPQ01 > JACQPQ01. The sequence continues at coordinate 2,184 of JACQPQ010000037.1, forward strand.
GAGAGTATTCCGATTCCTTCTTGCCACCAACCAAACTGTAGGGCTGCCGCACTTATAAAAAATAACCATAAACCCCACGTTATTCCGCCAGATAACCCAAAACTCCACGCACATAGTTTATGGGGATGCATATGTCCTGACATAAAATTCCCTCCTTAGATTTGAAAAATAAATAGTTTAACGAACGAGACCCAATTGCCGTACAGCGTCTCTTTCTCCACGAAGTTCCGCTAATGTGGCTTGGATTTTCCCTTGAGCAAAAACTGCATGCTCGATTCCTTTTACAACATATAGCCCATCTTTTTCTATTCTACAAGGATAGGAGAAAATGAGACCGGGGTCCACCCCATATTGCCCTTCTGAACATATGCATACGGAAAACCAATCGTCTTGGGGGGTGAGAGAGGTGAGCCGCTGCAAAGTTTCCAAAACCGCGTGCGCCGCTGAGGCTGCTGAGGAAGCACCTCGCGCTTGAATGATTTCCGTCCCACGTTGTTGGACTTTTTTTAAAAATTCCGTTTGCAGCCAATTTTCATCGCCGATAACTTCTAGAATTTTTCGCCCTTTTATTTTTGCATGATAAAAATCGGGATACTGCGTTGCGGAATGGTTCCCCCATATGGCCATATTGGATACGGAAGTCACATCCGTACCCGCTCGCGCGGCCAACTGACATTTAGCTCTGAGTTCATCCAACATCGTAAGTGCAAAAAAGCGATTTTTCGGGATTTTGGGTGCATTCTGCATCGCAATATAACAATTGGTATTACAGGGGTTTCCAACCACTAATACCCGAATATTCTCTGCAGCGTATTCATTGATTGCTTTTCCCTGTTCGGTAAAAATACTGCCATTTATTTTTAACAAATCGGAGCGTTCCATTCCTGCTTTTCTAGGAACTGCACCAATTAAAATTGCCCAATTAGCATCCTGCATGGCGAGCTTAACATCGGATGTGCAGGTGAGTTTTTTCAACAATGGAAAGGCGCAGTCACTCAATTCCATGACAACACCCTTCAAGGAAGGCAATGCACTTTCCCGTTCTAGCAACACGAGATCGAGTTCTACGTCAGGACCCAATCCATGCCCAGAAGCTAAACGAAACAAAAATGAATACCCAATGTTACCTCCTGCTCCGGTTACAACCACTTTGGCTTTTTTATGATTCATGCGAACCCCTCTTTTGGTTGGATTTCTAGAATTGAAGACATCTAACAAGCTGTCGAAAGAGACGAAGGAGATGTTACAATAAAAACGTTCGGTTTAATACATGTGTGAGTTTTTTATGAAGCATTATCAAAAATGGCAATGCATGATATGTGGCTTCATTTATGATGAAGCGATTGGAATTCCAGAAGATGGAATTCCCCCGGGTACACGATGGGAAGATATTCCAGAAGAATGGTGCTGTCCCGATTGCGGTGTCAGCAAACAGGATTTTGAAATGATGGTTATCCGTTGTGAAATGGGGGTTGCCCGTTGACCATGCCACGCCTTATTTTTATCACAGGGGGGGTTGTTTCTTCGCTTGGAAAGGGAATTACCGCTGCATCCCTGGGTTCCATTTTAGAAGCGAGGGGATTTAAGGTTACTTTTGTTAAGCTCGATCCTTATATCAACCTTGATCCAGGAACCATGAGTCCTTTTCAGCACGGGGAAGTTTTTGTAACTGCCGATGGTGCGGAAACGGACCTTGATCTTGGGCATTACGAGCGTTTTGTGAGCACGCGCATGGGGCGGTCTAATAATTTTACGGCAGGTAAAATTTATGAAAATGTGATCCGAAAAGAGCGTCAAGGACACTATTTAGGGGCAACAGTGCAGGTGATCCCCCACATTACGGATGAAATTAAACAAAATATTTTAGCCGCTGGAGCCGGATTTGATGTCACCATGGTGGAAATCGGGGGAACCGTGGGCGATATTGAATCGCTTCCCTTTTTAGAATCCATTCGTCAACTGGGGCTGGAACTGGGAGAGAAGCACGCGCTCTTCATCCATTTGACTTTGGTTCCCTACATTGCGACATCGGGAGAAACCAAAACCAAGCCCACTCAACATTCTGTCAAGGAGCTCCGGTCGATTGGTATACAACCCGATATCTTAGTGTGTCGCTGTCAGTCGCCGCTTCTGCCCGATGAGCGTAAAAAAATTGCCCTTTTTACCAATGTTGAAGAAAGAGCGGTTATTTCGGCCATGGATGTTGACAGTATTTACAAGATCCCACTTGAATTTAACAAACAGCACTTGGATGACATTGTTTTAGAACAATTCGGTTTGGCTGCGCCAAAGGCTAATCTTCTCCCTTGGGAAGAGGTTGTCCATGCGGAGGCGCATTCACAACATGCGGTAACCATTGCCTTTGTTGGTAAATATACCCGCCTAAAGGATGCGTATAAATCTCTCTCTGAAGCGCTCCATCATGCGGGTATTCAAACGTTAACCCAAGTGAACATTCAGTATGTAGATGCTGAGTCTTTAGAACAAGGCGGTTGTCCGGCTGCTTTAAAAGAGGTGGATGCTGTGCTCGTGCCCGGTGGCTTTGGGGAACGTGGAATCGAAGGGAAGATAAAGGCCATTCGCACGGCAAGAACCGAGGGCATTCCGTTTTTTGGAATTTGTCTTGGGCTTCAAACGGCCGTTATCGAGTTTGCGCGCAATGTCCTGGGGTTAAAAGATGCCAATAGCACGGAATTTAACCCAAATACCTCGCATCCGGTTGTGGCGCTTGCAGAGGAGTGGGTTGACGCGAAAGGTGCACACGAACGACGGTCGCGGAAGGGTAACCTGGGGGGAACCCTTAGACTTGGGGAACAACCTGCTTGCCTTGTGCCTTCCTCACGCATGGCGCTTGCCTATGGTCAAACGACTATTCGCGAACGACATCGACACCGATATGAAGTCAATGCGCATTATATCGAGGATCTTCAAAAAGAAGGGTTTATAGTTACAGGCTATTCCACTCCTGACCGTTTAGTTGAAACCATTGAAATTCCTTCCCATCCTTGGTTCGTCGCCTGTCAGTTTCATCCAGAATTTACTTCCCAGCCGAGGCAGGGACATCCTTTATTTATTGCGTTTATAAAAGCAGCGCTTAACCATCAAGAAAATAAAAAGAAGCGTTCATGCTAACCATAAAAAATTTTTCTATTGGTCTACAGCATCCCTTTTGCTTGATTGCAGGGCCTTGTGTCATCGAGAGCGAACAACTGGCTGTGGATACGGCGGGTGCTCTGTGTGAGATGACTGCCGTCCTCCACATCCCCTTCATTTACAAGTCCTCCTTTGATAAAGCGAATCGCTCTTCGCACACGAGTTTTCGTGGCCTTGGTATCGAAAAGGGGTTGTATATTTTACAAAAGGTGAAGACAACATTTGATGTCCCCATTCTGACAGACGTACATGAGTACACGCCTTTAGACGCCGTTTCCGAAGTCGTAGACGTCCTTCAGACCCCTGCTTTTTTATGTCGACAAACCGATTTTATTCAAAAAGTTTGTGCGGAGAATAAACCGGTGAATCTTAAAAAAGGGCAGTTTTTATCTCCATGGGAAATGGCGAATGTGGTTCATAAGGCTAAAGCGACGGGGAATACGCGCATTATGGTCTCGGAGCGTGGGACGTGTTTTGGATATCATAATTTAGTTTCGGACATGCGTTCATTAGCTATCCTAAGAGATACCGGATGTCCGGTGATTTTTGATGCCACGCACTCTGTTCAGTTGCCGGGTGGAAAGGGAAATAGATCGGATGGCGAGCGCGAGTTTATCCCCGTCTTAGCCCGTGCGGCTATTGCCGTGGGGGTTGCGGGGATCTTCATAGAAACACATCCTGATCCAGACAAAGCAAAAAGTGACGGGCCGAATAGCTGGCCTCTTGGCAAAATGAAAAATTTATTGGAAATTTTAAAAAAGTTAGATGAAACCGTTAAAAAAACAATTGCTTAGTGGTCGGTGCTTTGCCATGCCTTTTCAATGCCTGCTGCTCGCTAAAAGTCCCTGCGCTCCTAGAATTTTTCCGGCCGCACACATTCGGCATCCTGCCTCATGTGTGCTAAAAATGCATCCTGCATTTTTTCCGAAAAAATTCTACGT
>JACQPQ010000038.1 GCA_016207405.1 Gammaproteobacteria bacterium
CCCCCCCCCCCCCCCCCCGCAGCGCCGTCTCGAAGGGCAAACAACAGAAATTTTTGAAGGCACAGAGTGGATTATTATAAAAAAGGTTTCACGTGAAACAAAAACAACCCTCCCCCATAAAAACAAATCGAAAAGAGCTTGCAAATGCGATACGGGTGCTTGCAATGGACGCTGTGGAAAAAGCCCATTCCGGCCATCCTGGAGCACCCATGGGGCTTGCAGATGTTGCTGAAGTGCTGTGGAACGATTTCCTGCGTCATAATCCGAATAACCCACACTGGTTTAATCGCGACCGATTCGTCTTATCGAACGGACACGGGTCAATGTTGTTGTACGCATTGCTTTATCTGTCAGGCTATTCCCTTTCATTACAGGATATACAGCAGTTTAGACAGTTGCATTCTAAAACACCCGGGCACCCGGAATGGGGGATAACGCCTGGCGTTGAAACGACGACAGGGCCCCTGGGGCAAGGACTTGCCAATGCGGTTGGAATGGCTATTGCTGAAAGAAAGCTGGCGGCTGAGTTTAATCAGGAAGGCTACCCGCTGATTGACCACACCACCTATGCGTTTGTGGGAGATGGGTGTTTGATGGAAGGGCTGTCACATGAAGTCTGTTCGTTAGCAGGGACTTTAAAACTCCATAAGCTCATCGTCTTTTACGATAACAATGGAGTTTCGATTGATGGCAAAGTAGAGGGGTGGTTTACAGATAATACTCGAAAGCGATTCGAGGCATATGCTTGGCAGGTTATTCCATCGATAGATGGGCATGATCCCAGCGCAATTAAAGCCGCGATTATAAAAGCGCATGCGGAAACAGAACGCCCTTCTTTACTTATTTGTAATACCGTGATTGGGTATGGAGCGCCCAATAAAGCAGGAAGTCATCACTGTCATGGGGCTCCCTTAGGTCAAGAAGAAGTAGCCCTTGCACGAAACGAGCTTAAGTGGCCGTATGAGCCTTTTCAGATCCCAGAAGCCATTCAAACGGCTTGGGATGCGAAAACACGTGGTAGAGAATTAGAAGAAAAGTGGCAAGCACTTTTTTTACGCTATAAAACTGCCTATCCCACGTATGCGCAAGAGTTTGAGCGGCGGGTAAAAGGAGAGCTTTCTCGCGACTTTTATCCCAAAAGTCATACTTTTATTGAGAAACTTGCATCTTCCAAGCCGGAGACGCTTTCTACGCGTCGTGCTTCTTTACTTTCATTAGAAGCTTACGCTCCCCTATTACCAGAACTTTTCGGCGGTTCTGCGGATTTAAGCGATTCCAACTTGACACAGTGGTCTACGAGCCAGATCTTTACCTCACTCAATCCAACTGGAAATTACCTTTATTATGGCGTAAGGGAGTTTGGAATGTCCGCGATGATGAATGGTATTGCGCTTCATGGAGGTTTAATCCCTTTTGGGGGTACTTTTTTAGTTTTTTCGGATTATGCTAGAAATGCTGTGCGTCTAGCAGCCCTGATGGGGCAACGTGTTGTTTTTGTGTATAGCCATGATTCCATTGGCCTGGGGGAAGATGGACCTACCCATCAGCCTATTGAACATCTCTCGAGCTTACGTTTCATCCCCAATCTTTCCGTATGGCGTCCTTCTAGTCTATTAGAAACGGCTATTGCGTGGAAAGTTGCTTTAGAAAGGAAAACAGGGCCTACCTGTCTTGCACTTTCACGACAGAATATTTCAGCGCCATCCTGCGATAAAATGATAGAAAAGTCTGATTGCTTAGTCGAAGATATTCTGAAAGGGGGCTATATTTATAAGGAATGTCCTCAAAAACCTCACGCCATTCTAATTGCGACAGGCTCAGAACTCCCACTGGCACTGGCAGCAAGTGAGGCGCTTGCACCAGAGTGGCGGGTGCGAGTGGTTTCCATGCCTTCCTGTGATGTGTTTCAAAAACAATCGGAAGCCTATCGAAGTAACGTTCTTTTGCCGGATGTCGCTTGTCGTGTTGCGATTGAAGCAGGAACACCTGATTTCTGGTACCGGTATGTTGGATTAAAGGGTTTGGTTATAGGGATCACTTCTTTTGGCCTTTCGGCGCCCGGAAGTGAGGTTTTTAAAGCATTAGGCTTTACGCCGCAAGCGGTTACGGAGAGGGTGAAACGGTATATTCAAACATACTATGGTTGATTGATGGAGAGTTTTATCTATAGACTCACTAAAATGGTTGGGAGGGTGGTTTGCTGTGTGTTTTCTGCTGCCTTTGCGAGCGTCCCCGAGCGACGTAGAATTTTTCCGGAAAAAATGCAGGACGCATTTTTAGCACACATGAGGCAGGATGCCGAATGTGTGCGGCCGGAAAAATTCTAGGAGCG
>JACQPQ010000039.1 GCA_016207405.1 Gammaproteobacteria bacterium
CGACTGCGTGCGGCCTGAAAAATTCTAGGAGCGCAGGGGACAAATGCGAGCAGCAGGCAGCGGAAAATACACAGTGAACCACCCATCAGTGAGGGATTACGAAGCGAGGGATCTATAAATGATTGCCAAAACGCACCGCAGCTCTTTTCTAGAACAACTTTCAGTAGGACTATCTAAAATTAATCAACGGAGCAAACGAGAAAGAGCTTTGATGTTGGCTGTGGGATTTGCTTTTATGGTTGTCGTATGGAATGTCTTATTCCATCGAACAGGGGCAGAAAAACGTCAAGCCATTCAAAAAGAGCGGGCAAACATTGAGCAGCAACTCCCAGCGCTCCGTCTCCAAATCAACACGATTATAGGTGCAGAGGCGCAAGCAACCGCTTCACCCGATTTTAAAAAGAAAGAAATACTTGCTAGCCAAATAAGGGAAGTGGATGCTCAATTTAAAAAACTATCTGAACAAATTTTGTCTCGCTCGGACGTTTCTCTTTTTCTTGAAAAGATACTCCGCGGAGAAGGACGGCTAAAAGTGATTGAGCTTTCGAGTCAGTCTGTAGAACCTTTATTGGGTGCAGAAAAAGACGGGCTGCAAGAAAAATATATCCCTTATCTCGAACTTGCGTCTGTCGCTTTATATAAGTATCCCCTGTCTCTCGTGTTAGAAGGCGGATATTTAGATACCTTGGCTTTCTTAGAAAAAATACAAAAACTAACCTGGCGCGTATTTTGGGATGAATTGGATTACCAGGTTGTGAAATACCCTGTTGTGCGGGTGACGGTGAAGTTTCATACGCTTTCTGAGCAGAAGGGAAGAGGCGGGATCTAATTATGTATCCTCTTACTTCGCACTCCGCATTCCGCACTTGTTTTGTACTCGGGATGTTTTTAGCTACGGGAATACTGGGGGCGGTACCCAACGAACCTCTTTCTGATCCCACTGCCCCTCCTCCCGAATGGTTTCGAGTTAAAGCGGGAGAGGGAATAACTGTGCAGGAGTCTAAATGGGCGGTTCAGTCTGTGCTCGTATCGCCTAGGCGCAAAATTGCTATAATCAACAATAAGATGGTCAAGCCTGGAGAATCGATAGAAGGACAAGAAGTGGTCGACATTCGCTTGGAAGGTGTCGTATTAAAAGGGGCAGAAGGCGAACGCATCGTTTCGCTACCCGGGGTCGCCATCAAACAATAAAAATGGACAAACATATAAGGAAATTGGTATTGCTCCTCATAGGATTCATCGTCTATGGATGCTCATCGCTTTCACCGGAAGATAGCCCATTAGAGGAAATCAGAACCGCACTTCATACGCAAAAGCGTTCCATCCCTTCCGAGCCTTCGCAAGAAGTCAAAGAAGCGTTATGGCCTTCTTTGGAACTGGCGCTTCCCGCGTCGAACGTAAGCGAAGAATCTCGCTTTGACATCGCTGTAGAACAAGTTGCCGCACGGGAATTTTTTGTCGGGCTTGTTCAAGGTACGCCTTACAACATCATTGTTCATCCCACGGTAGCAGGCCAAATTTCTTTACGATTAACCCAAGTCACTATTCCAGAAGTCCTTGAAGCTATTCACGATCTTTACGGATATGAGTTCGAAGAAACCCCCTATGGTTTTAAGATATTACCGTTTGGACTTCGTACGGAAGTATTCAAAATCAATTATCTCAATGTACAGAGAACGGGGAATTCCGAAACGCGGGTGAGTGCAGGGCAAGTCTCGAGCGCAGGGCCGCAGCAAAGCATCCAAGGGACGACGACGGGTACGACTCAAACCCCCACGGCGGCTCCAACGACTCCTGGAACAACGCAGGGACGAGCGCCAGGTGCGAGTGTGAGCACAAAATCTGAAGCAGACTTTTGGAAAGAATTACAAGACACCTTGAAAATGATTATAGGCGATAAGGAAGGACGTACGGTGGCTGCCAGTCCACAGTCAGGGGTTGTTCTTGTGCGTGCCATGCCGGACGAGCTCCGGAGTGTACGAGCCTATTTAGATACCATGCAACTTTCTATTCAAAGACAGGTCATCCTAGAAGCTAAAATTTTAGAAGTCGAACTCAAAGATACCTATCGGGCAGGGATTGATTGGGCGGTAGTTATGAAACTTGGTCACAGTAAAAGAATAAGCATACAACAGGGCATAAAATCCACGCTTTCCTCCGCTGCCCTCCTGGCAGACAACACGGCAAGCAAATTGAGTGGAATATTTTCTGCCGCCTTCAACTCAACAGATTTTGATGCCTTGATAGAACTTTTAGAAACTCAAGGACATGTTCAGGTGCTATCGAGCCCTCAAGTTTCAACCGTTAATAATCAGAAAGCGGTTATTCGAGTGGGGAATGATAATTTTTTTATTACGAATATTTCTTTTCAAAGTACTGGAGCGGGTACAGAAAAAGAGGAAAACACTAATATTAATTTGACGCCATTTTTTTCTGGAATTGCGTTAGATGTTACGCCACAGGTGAGTGAAACGGGGCATATTATTTTGCATGTGCATCCTTCTGTGAGCGAAGTCAAAGATGAAGAAAAAAAAGTCGACATTAGAGGCAAAACGGTTACATTGCCACTTGCGGCAAGTTCCATTCGGGAGTCCGACAGCATAGTGCGTGCAAAAAGTGGCGAAATTGTTGTAATTGGAGGGCTTATTCAAAACTTGAGAAAAGACAGTCGAGCAGAGATGCCTTATTTAAGCAAAATTCCTTATATGGGGGCTTTGTTCCGGCAAACAAATCGGAGCACTGTAAAAAATGAACTGGTGATTTTACTCCGCCCCGTAGTGGTAGAAGACGATACGTTCGAAGAAGTCTTGCGGCATAAGCGGAAGCGCTTCGATTCGGCCAGCAGAAGGATTCTGGGGGGATAAAAAATGTAGGGTGGACAAAGCGAGCGCAAGCGAGCGGTCCACCGGTTTCCTATAAATCCAAGCGCATTATGTATCTTAAACACTTTGGCCTCCGAGAGTTCCCATTCTCCTTAACACCGGACACCCAGTTTTTTATTAAGATCCCAAGTCATCAACGGGCGCTCAATGTTTTGCTTATTGGCCTTGCGAGTGGAGAAGGGTTTATCAAAATTGTAGGAGAAGTGGGAACAGGCAAAACTATTCTCTGTCGGCAACTGATGCACCTTTTGGATAAGTCCTATCGAACGGCTTATATCCCCAATCCCCAACTTTCGCCTGTACAACTTTATATGGCGGTCGCCGATGAGCTGGGTGTTTCTTATAGCGAAGAAGCCAATAGCCCACGCTTGCTCCGAGAAATCACTCATCAATTGATTCAAGCGCATGAAAATGGAAAACGCGTCGTGCTGCTTTTGGATGAAGCTCAGGCGATGACTGACGCGGGCATGGAGGCGCTTAGGCTATTGACCAACTTAGAAACAGAAAAAACGAAATTATTGCAAGTGGTGCTGTTTGGTCAACCGGAATTAGATAAGAGGCTTGAACAACCTTCTCTTAGGCAACTTCGGCAACGCATTACCTTCTCTTACCCTTTACATCCTATAGGAAGGGACACTTTGGAATTTTATGTCAACCATCGTCTCATGATAGCGGGGAGAAGCGGGTGTCCCTTATTCAAGTCGAATGCGCTGAAACTTCTTAGGAAAGGAAGCCGGGGGATCCCCCGTCTCGTCAATATTCTTTGTCACAAAGCACTGATGGTTGCGTTTGGAAAAGGAGACAGAATGATTACCGCCTATCATATCCGATGCGCTATGCGGGATACCCAGAGCGTTACTTTCCCCATACAAAAGCTATTTTTATCCAAAAAAATTCTGCTGGGTGCGCTTGCGGTGAGTCTTTTGATTGGGGGCGCGCTATTCTTACAGCACGCCATAAGGTGAGACAAGTGTGGAGTGCGGAATAAAATCATGAGCCTTATTAACCAGATGCTAAAAGATCTGGAAACTCGAAAGGTTGAAAATCAGCAAAGCCAATCTTCTTTAGAGGAGGCAACCCTTCCAACTTTGGAAGGAGAAGATCTCTTCGAATCTCGTCGTGGGTGGATTAAAAGTGGAATAGGCGTACTCTTTTTCGTTTCATTAGCCGTTGGATTTTGGCAGTTTTATGGAAAAGAGTGGATGCATTCTCAAAATAAGACTGTGCTTCAAGCCATTACGCAACCTTTACCACTGCCAGAAAAGGGATCTCGAGAAATACTGCCACCCCCCGTGCAAGCCATTTCACCATCTGAACCCATAGGATTGGAAGATAAAGATCTCCAAGAAGCGGTTGAGGCTTTAGAGGCGCCAGAGCCCGTAGTTCAAACAAAGCATACACAGAAGAAAAGCGTCATAAAAACACACCCTCGAATATCGAAAGAAGATGAATCCGAGCAAGCCTATCAGTTGGGGCTTCAGTTTGCGAATCGAAGTCAAGATGAAGCAGCCAAGGAACAATTTTTAAAAAGTTTAAGTGCTTGGAAACACCATCATAGTGCAAGAGAAGCACTGGTTACGCTTCAAATTAAACGTGGGTTTTTAGAGCAAGCAAGGGAAAGCGTTGAAGAAGGTCGAATGCTGGCGCCAAGCTATCTTCCTTTTGTGAAACTTCTGGCCAGGATTTATGTGCTAAAAAAACAGAACCTAGAAGCTTTGGAGCTTCTAAAACAGCATGCGCCGCCAAAGACTCAGGATCTGGAATATTATGCCTTTATGGCAGCTATCCATAGCGAGCTCATGCAATTCTCTGATGCAGTCAGTCTTTACCAGACTATACTAGAGGTGAGGCCGGAGCATTCCAATTGGCGAATGGGTCTTGCACGCGCTTTGGAAAAGGAGGGGCGTAAAGAGGCGGCACTCTCGGCTTATCAAATGGCTTTGAAGGGGGAAAATTTAAACGCTTCGGCAGTTCTTTATGTGAAGGGACGCATTCAAGTGCTTAAAGAGGAGTAGGGTGCGCTTGCGCACCGCCAATTTGGAGAAGATATACCTATGAAAAAGAAAATTCGGATTGGTGATCTGCTGGTTCAGCATTCGGTGATTACCGAAAGCCAGCTAAGTCAAGCGCTCGTTGAGCAAAAGAAAACCAGTTTCAAATTGGGGCGCATTTTAACGGACTTAGGGTTTATTAACGAGGACAAGTTACTGGATGTCCTGTCTAAGCAACTCAACATTCCCATCATTGACTTAAAGTACTACGACTTGAAACTTGAGGTTTCTAAAAAACTGCCAGAGTCTCATGCGCGGCGTTTTCGAGCCATTGTGTTAGAGGAAAAAGAAGGCCAGTTTTTAGTGGGCATGTCTGATCCAACCGACTTATTTGCCTCAGATGAGCTCGCGAGGGTTTTAAGAAAACCCGTTGAGCAAGCGATTGTTCGGGAGGCCGATCTCCTTAAAACATTAGATCTCATTTACCGACGGACGGGAGAAATTAACCAATTTGCAGGCAAGCTCGAAAAAGAATTGGGAGAGTCTAGTATCGATATTACCCAGTTAGAGGTAGAGCAAGAAAGCGATGCTCCCGTTGTGAAGTTGTTGCAATCTTTATTTGAAGATGCTTTGCAGGTAAATGCTTCGGACATTCACATTGAACCGGATGAAACAGTGCTTCGCATTCGTCAGCGGGTGGATGGCGTACTACAAGAGCATATTTTGCCAGAAAAAAAGATTGCTTCTGCGTTGGTGCTTCGTTTAAAGCTCATTGCAGGGCTTAATATTTCTGAAAAACGTATTCCTCAGGATGGACGTATCAATATCCGAGTGAAAGGGCGAACCATTGATGTTCGGCTTTCAACCATGCCCATTCAGCATGGAGAATCCGTGGTGATGCGCCTTTTGGACCAGTCCTCTGGTCTTCTTTTTTTAGAGCAGCTGGGGATGCCGGGAGAACTGCTTAAACAGCTTAGAAGTCTTATCCATAGACCCCACGGCATGATTTTAGTCACAGGGCCAACAGGAAGCGGGAAAACGACCACCTTGTATGGTGCATTAAATGAGCTCAACCAACCGGGTAAGAAAATTATTACGGTGGAAGATCCGGTGGAATATCGGTTGCCTCGAATCAATCAGATCCAAGTCAATGACAAAATAGATCTCACCTTTTCACGCGTTTTGCGTTCGGCTTTAAGGCAAGATCCGGATATTGTTATGGTGGGTGAAATTCGAGATCAGGAAACGGCGCAGATCTCCCTTCGTGCGGCTATGACGGGGCATTTAGTGTTATCGACTTTACATACCAATGATGCCATCACGAGTCCTTTGCGGTTACTGGACATGGGAGCAGAAAATTATTTAACAGCAGCCTCCTTGCGTGCAGTCATCGGCCAGCGACTGGTACGGCGGATCTGCGAGAGTTGCGGTGAGGAATACAAACCGACTTCCCAGGAATTCATATGGATTGAAGCGGTTGCAGGGAAAGAGGCCACTCAAAAACCCTATAAGAAAGGAAAAGGATGTCCGAGGTGTACTTATTCAGGGTACAAAGGACGGATTGGGGTATATGAACTCTTGGTTATGGAAGGAGAAATGGTTTCAACTCTTCAAAAAGGCGACCACGAGGGTTTTGCTGCAGCGGCTTGGAAGAGCAAGCATTTTCGTCCTCTCGTTAAAGCAGCTTTAGATTTAGCGGGGCAAGCGGTGACAACCATTGAAGAAGCGGCGAAGCTGGCGGAGGGATTGGAGGAGTAGGGGTTAGGGATTAGGGAGTAGGGATTGGAGGAGTAGGGGTTAGGGATTAGGGAGTAGGGATTAGGGAGTAGGGGTTAGGGATTAGGGGGGTAGGGGTAAGATAGTGAAGTATAGTGATTTAATAGTTTGGCAAAAGGCAATGGGCTTTGTGGAAGAAGTCTATGCTATTTCGAAACAATTTCCAGAAAGCGAAAAGTTTGCCTTAACCGTTCACATACGAAAAACAGCAATTTCTATACCTTCTAATATTGCAGAAGGGCATGGCAGGAAGACCACCAATAATTATGTTCACTTCTTGGCTATCGCCCTAGGTTCTCTTTATGAACTTGAAACTCAGTTGCACATTGCACACCGATTAAATTACATAAACAGCTTTAAATTGAAAAGTTGCTTAGCAGTCTGTGAAGAGCTTGGAAAAATGCTAAATAAGCTTATTTCTACTTTAAAAGCCAAAAGAATCCCCCTAACCCCTAATCCCTAACCCCTAACCCCTATTCCCCCATGCCTTCCTTCCACTACACCGGTCGTAAAGCAGGCCAACTCGTCTCAGGGCGACTGGAAGCGCCTTCCGATGGAGGGGTTGCTTCCCAGCTCGCCAATCAAGGCATTGTTCCCATTCATATTGAAAAGGTCAAAATAGCCCAGGGAATAGACGCGGCATTTAAAAAGACCTTTAGTTTTGGCAGGGTGGGGCTTTATCCGCTTATTATGTTCTGTCGTCAAATGTACACCTTGGCCAAAGCGGGGGTGCCTATTGTCTACTCTATTGGCTTACTTCGAGACAATCTGCATCATCCAACCTTAAAAAAAACTCTGAAAGATATTGTTGACCAACTGACGGCAGGGCGTTCATTGGCTGATTGTTTTCAAAGGCATCCCAAAGTATTTTCCAATCTCTTTGTGAGCCTTGTTCGGGTGGGGGAAAATACTGGGCGTTTGGACTTGGCTTTTGAACGACTGGCCGTTTATCTTGAACGGGAGCACACGACTCGCAAAAACATCATAGGTGCTTTTCGTTACCCGATTATTGTGATGTCTGCCATTTTGGTGGCCATGTTTATTGTCAACATCTGGGTTATTCCAACATTTGCAGATTTATTTAAAAGCTTTCATACAGAGTTGCCCTGGCAAACCAAGATTTTAATTGCAACCTCTGATTTTCTGGTGCATTACGGGTGGCTTGTTTTATTGGTTATGGGGGGTGCTTTAGGGTTATTTTTTCAGTACATTAAAACAGCTCCCGGTAAATATCAGTGGGATCTGTTTAAACTTCGGATCCCAAAAGTGGGCACCGTTGTAGAACATGCGGTGCTGGGGCGCTTTGCTGGCGCTTTTAGTTTAATGCTAAAGACAGGTGTGCCAATGATCCAAGCTATTCATGTGCTCGCAAAAACGGTGGACAACGACTATATCGGGCGGAAAGTTTTTGCGATAGGGACAGGAATTGAACGGGGTGAAGGTTTAGCAAAGACTGCGGCATCTGTTGGTATATTTCCCCCCCTTATCCTACAAATGGTTCGTGTAGGAGAAGAAACAGGTTCCATTGATGAGCTCTTGCAAGAAGTGGCTGACCATTATGACAGGGAAGTGGACTATGATTTAAAAAACCTAAGCGGCGCCATTGAGCCGACGATTATTGCCTTTATTGCGGTGTTCGTTCTTATTCTTGCGATGGGGGTCTTTTTGCCACTTTGGGAACTCTCGACGGTTGTTACGAAATGAAACCTAACAATCTGCAATCCGCAATTGGTAATCCCTCACTGATGGGTGGTTCACTGTGTATTTTCCGCTGCCTGCTGCTCGCTAAAAGTCCCTGCGCTCCTAGAATTTTGACGGCCGCGCACAGTCGGTATCCTTCCCTCCAGTGCGCTAAAAATACATCCTGTATTTTTGCCGTCAAAATTCTACGTCGCTCGGGACGCTCGCAAAGGCAGCAGAAAATACACAGCAAACCACCCTCTCCACCATTCAGTGAGGCATTACCGCAATTGAATGGTTTCACCTTCCTTGAACTCGCCCTCGTCATTTGTGTCGTGAGCATTTTGTATGCTGTAGCCCTTAGATATTCGATTCGAGTGCTGGCGATGACCGAGCGAGTTACAGTGGAGCAGACCATTCTGGCCCTTCAAAATGCGGTTGAATTTCAGGCGTTGCGTCACCTTCTTTCAGGTAATATGGAAAGACTGGTACAGCTGGAGCAGAGTAACCCTATGGACTATCTTGTTCGGAAACCAAATGCTTATCTAGGGGAATTAAAAAACGTTGATCCCAAGCAAGTCAAGGAAGGCGCTTGGTATTTTGATAAAACGAATCGTTTAATAGTGTATCGGTTGCGGTATGGCCGGTATTTTGAATCCACCCTCAAAGGCCCGCCACTCATTCGTCTCTCTATTAAACTCCAGTATACCGATGTGAACAGGAATGGTCGGTTTGATGAAAAAAGTGAGCGCGTGACGGGTTTAACCTTAGAACCCAAAGAATCTTACGCATTTACAGTAGAGCCCTCTTCACTGGCAGGGTTTTTAAAGTAAACCTATACTATCAATAGGGACAATTCATTGAAAGAATATGAAGAATCGGGGGATACTATTATGAAAAGGCAAAAAGGCTTTACGCTCATTGAACTTGTTATTGTCATCGTAATTTTGTCTTTATTGGCGGTAATGGCAGTTGCACGTTACATGGATGCTATTTCAGATGCACGAAAGGGCTTGGTAGATGCGATTGAGGGTGCCTTGGAGAGTGCCGTGTTATTGGTGCAGATGAAGGCTCGGTTAGAAGGTGATACGGCAGCGGGTACTGTAGCCGTACAGAAAGGAAAGGGGGGCACCGCATCACCGACGACAACGTCTCAACTCATTCCAACGGGGGATGCAGCGGGGATAGGTGCAGCCCTTGAATTTAGTACAACAGGGGCAAGCGAGAAAGTTGAGATAACTTACTCGACACCAGCGGGCGGACTGAATGCAAACTATAAAGTAGGTGGAATAGCAACCTGTGATGTTGATTATCTTTCAACAACTGCAACAGGAGTTGTAACGATTACTAAAGATAAAACCGGCTGTTAGACGTAAGGGAATTTTAAATGATGCATATTTTTCAATTCACACTCCGAAATCCGAAATCCACAATCCGCAATAGAATAAGTGGCTTCACTCTTATTGAGCTTGTTATCGTCATTGTTCTCCTCAGTATTTTAGCAGTCATCGCTTTACCCCGTTTTGTTGAAACGGACAAAAAAGCGCATGAAGCTGTGGTGGGCACCCTGGGGGGCGCCTTTTCGGCAGCGGTCGCGTTGCTTCAATCTCAATTTATTACAAATGCTAATCGAAACCTATGTAACAATGTCGTTGGCTTTGGAGATGGAACGATGGATGTCAATTCCAGTGGTTTTGCCATTTCTACGACTGATCAAGTTCCTGCATGTACGGGGAGTACCACCTCAGCAGCGACTTGTCTTGAAATTTATACGGGACTTCTGCAACAGAACCGTCCGTCGGCAGGAACAGCGGGGGACGTTGACTTCCTGGTAACCCATGCCGGTGGCGTTTGCACCTATACCTATCAACGAGGAGGCAGTTTAAGTTTCTCGTACACCGTTTCTTCGGGTGCGGTATCTGTCGATGATACATACTAATAATAGTGGTTGGTGGTTAGTGTAAAAGGGACTGTACTATAGTTTATGAATAATCATTCACCAACCACCAACCACCAATCACTAACCACTGCCTTCACCCTCATCGAACTCATTATCGTCATTGTTCTTTTAAGTATCATAGCGGTGTTTGCGCTGCCCCGTCTCATGGATCCTGTTCCCAAAGCCAGGCAGAGCGCAACCGATGCCGTTGCGGGCGCCTTAACGGCTGCATCCGCAAATAACTATGCCATTCGAAAAGCGAATGCCACCAAAGGGCAAGCGGTCACCAACTGTACAGATGTTGGCAATTTACCCACGAATTTGCTTCCGACTGGTTATACGATTACTGCGCTTGCGATCGCGAATAATGCAGCCGCAACCTGTACGGTGACGAATCCAGATGGAACAACAACTGCAACGTTTGTTGGCCTTGGAATCACTTAATGAAAGAATTGCGGATTTCGGATTGCCGATTGCAGATTAAAAAAATGTCATGCCAGCGAAAGCTGGCATCCAGTTCATGTAACAATCCGCAATCCGAAATCCGCAATCCGAAATTGTCAGGTTTCACTCTCATCGAACTTATCCTTACCATTGTCGTCTTAGGTCTTATCGGCGTTTCCATTCTGATGCCTATGAGCACTTCTCTCCAACACTCTCCAACTGTCAGTCAGTTGGAAGTGGCCATTGAACTCGCCAAACAGCGAATGGATATTGTTTTAGCCAGAAAGCATAAACAAGGGTTTTATAGCTATACCGATCCCTGCCCAGGGCCTTCCTTATGTACACCCCCTTCAGGGTATATGGTAACCAGAAGCACCGTTACGAGTTGGCAGAGTAATACAAACTTTCATGAAATCACTGTAACAGTCAGCGGAGACGGAGATGCGGTTGTTAAAACACTGGTGACGGGGTATTAAGTAGAGTGGTTAGTGTAAAAGGGACTGTACTATGGTTTATGAATAATCATTCACCAACCACCAACCACCAATCACTAACCACTGCCTTCACCCTCATCGAACTTGTCATCGTTATTGCCATTATTTCCATTTTAGCCATTATTCTAAAACCTCAATATCCTGCTGATACCATAGAACTTCGAGCCCAAGCGGAGGAAATTGTCAGTAGCATTCGATACGCTCAAGCTCTTTCTATGACACGGGGCGAGCGGTTTCGGATTAATTTTACTTCTACGAGTTATAGTTTTACGGATTTAGCAGGAACAACTTCTCTTGCCCATCCTGCGACCAATGCAACGACAACTAATATGGTGGGAGCTATTACTTTAGCCCTGAATGCTGCCATACCGAATAATTATTTAGCATTTGATGGTCGGGGCATTCCTTATACAACCAACGTTCTACCTGGAACGACGCTTTCATCTGCTGGCATCATTACTTTAACGAGTGGAAGCGAAACTCAGACAGTCCAAGTCACGCCTGAAACAGGCAGAGTGATGATTCAATAATGAATACTATTTCGCACTCCGCACTCCGCACTCCGCACTCCGCATTCACTTTAATTGAATTCATCATCGTCATCGTCATTCTCTCTCTCATCAGCATTGTTGGAAGCCAACTATTAGTGCAAGGATTCCGGGCCAATTTTACAAGCCGCGAAATCACGACCAGCGACTGGCAAGCCCGTGTTGCTTTAGAGCGTTTAAGCCGGGAATTAGAAGGAATACGTTCCAACCGCTCTATCGATTTGGTTATTTCTCCGACCAGTCAAATTACGTTTACGGATTTAAATGGGAATGTCGTGATTTATACCCTTTCTGGCACACAACTGACTCGCCAAGAAAACGCAGGGACGGCTCAAGTTTTATCCGATAGCGTTTCAAGCCTTACTTTTAGTTATCATGACCAAAATGTGGCTTCGACCGCATCGGTTACATCTGTGCGGACTATCACGGTGGATTTCACTATCACTCAAGGCGATGTGGTAAAGAATTATACAATGACGGTGTATCCGAGGAACTTTATCTAATGCGGCACATGACAAAAAACCACGCGTAGGGTGCGCTGAGTTTACGAAGCGCACCGTTTGAAAAGAAAAAACATGCCCAATTATCATCGATACTATCTTCCCAACCATCTGGTGTTTATCACTCTGGTTACCGCTGAAAGAAAACCTATGCTCACTGAACGCTGGACGGCGCTCAAAAAAGCTATCCAAGTAGCAAAAATTAGATTGCCATTTTCTATCTCTGCTATGGTTGTGCTTCCTGATCACTGCCATATGATTCTACGTTTACCTGAGAGTGATCCAGATTTTTCACTTCGAGTCAGTCAAATAAAAAGTAGTTTTTCTAGATTGGTTTGTGATGCAGTTTATCCGAGCACAAGCCGTATCAAACGCCGTGAACGAGGAGTTTGGCAAAGACGCTTCTGGGATCATGTCATCCGAGATGAAGAAGATTTACATCGTCACTTGGATTACATCCATTATAATCCAGTGAAACATGGCTATACTAAAGCCCCCATGGCTTGGCTCTATTCGACGTTTTTGAAGTATGTTAATCAGGGTCTTTACCCTACCACTTGGGGACAAGCGCAAGCTCCTCAGCAGATGAGTGGCCTGCAGACAGGAGAATGAATTTTTTGAACGGTGCGCTTCGTAAACTCAGCGCACCCTACATGTGATTTTTTGCTTGTTAGTAAACTTTAAAAATGAATTCACCAACCACTAACTACCAACCACTAACCACTGCCTCTGGCTTCTTTACCCTCACTCTCGTCGTTCTCATTATCATCATGGCCCTTGTGGGGACTGTGACGGCTTATCTTTTTACAACTGGCTCTCGTTCAGCCACTCATCGTCTGTTGTCCACTCAGGCGTTTTATATCGCTGAAGCAGGATTAGAAAGAGCTGTATTTGCTTTGCTGTCTCCGCATGTGACTTCCACTGATGCACTCACTAAAAGATACAGCTGTTCAACGGCTGCCTTTTCTAATCAAGCATTCGGAGAAGGTGTTTTTACGGTTACAAATGCGGGGACAAATGATTCAGTTGCCTCTTTGACTACGGCTTTAACTTCCACAGCAGTCATTATTCCTGTCAGTACTTTATCAGGATTATCAGCTCAGGGCCGCGTACTGATTGACCAGGAAAGTATGGACTATGCGGCAACGTCTACTTCTGTGAGTGTGTGTGGAACCCAGCCCTGTTTAACGGGGGTTGTACGCGGGCAAGATAGTACCCTCGCATCCACGCATGCGAGCGGAGCAGCGGTGGCACAGTACCAGTGTACGGGCGTTCAGTCCACAGGGGGCGTTCCTGATTTAACGTCTCCTGTAGGAAAACGAATCGTGAAGCGGGGAGGCGTTCAGTTGCAAAAAGCGTGGGCTGTAGGGAATGACATAGTGGGAGCGACAGATCCAGGCGAATTAACGGCTTTTTGGGATGGGGTGAGTTGGGTGCGACAAGGGCCTTCTGGCAGCATCCCCAATGTGGATATTAATGCCATTGACATGCTTTCATATGGAGATGGTTGGGCAGTAGGTGATCCTGCCGAAGCCAATGCTTTATTCCTCCGTTGGGATGGAACGAATTGGAACCGTGTGATTGCGACGGCTGTACCCAGCGTTATTTTAAATAGTGTGCACTGTGTCACAGGGAGCGACTGTTGGGCAGTTGGCGTAACCTCTGCAGGAGGAGAAGTCATCGACCATTGGGATGGAACAAGTTGGACGCGTTCAGGACCCTTTTCAACCGTTCCCAACGTCGTTCTCAATGATGTTTACTGCGTGAGCAGTACCGATTGTTGGACGGTTGGTGGAGTCATCATAGGACAGGGGACTATTGCTCACTGGACGGGAAGTACGTGGACAACCAGTGGTTTTACAAATAATCTCCCAACTCCTCCTGTTGGTTTAAATAGTGTTGCTTGTGTCAGTAGTAGCGACTGCTGGACAGTTGGGGGGTTGGGGACAGTGGCACGATTTGATGGGAGTAGCTGGAATGAGCACACAGATTTAGGAAATGACATTCTCAAATCAGTCTATTGCATAGAAGCTAACGACTGTTGGATTGTGGGCGATTCCAGAACCTTTGCTCATTGGGATGGGAACGCTTGGTCAACGGTATCTGCTCCCTCTGTACCCAATACAGACTACAACGGTGTGTCCTGTTATACCAGTCGGGATTGTTGGGCAGTGGGTCAAAAGGGAACTTTTGTTCATTGGGATGGCAGTAACTGGACACAAGTCTCCACACCCATTCCAACAGGCGTTAATGATATTTTGAACGGCATTGACACTGTGGGTTCGAAAGGAGGGTTACCGGCTTCTATTTGGCAAGAAGATTTTCATTAAGGAATCGCTTTTTTTTTAATTTCGCGACAGCGCCTAGTTACGATCCCCTAAAATCTGCCGAACAATCCGTCTGGTTTGCCCTACCAGATAAACTGGAAGTGAGATGAGCTTAAAAGAAAAGCTTTCCTTGTTTAGAAGGGGAAGGCTTCCTTCATAAAGGGAGGGACAGTCCGTATTAAAGCGGATCCCAAGGGTTCTTTTTTTGTCTTTGAAAAACTGATGTAATGATCGGAGCGTTCCTGTCTTTCCAGACTTAACTTCCACTGGAATAATATGCTCTCCTTCTGAAAAAACATAATCGATTTCTGCCTCTGCATTCTTTTTCTCACGGACCCAATAGTAAATCTCAGGCTCCTGATAAATTTCCCTGGAATAAAGCAAATGCTGTCCAACAAACTGTTCGCAAATAGATCCTTCGTTTACTCTAGTGAGATCTTTTGAGCGTTCAAACTCCAAAAGGCTTAATCCACATGCACTACTCATTAAACCGACATCCAAAAATAAAGGCTTAAATGTTTTTTCATCCGCCATTGCTTTCAGTGGAATTCCACTTGCCGTTGTGTGGCAAACGCACTGTATGACTCGTGCAAGGCAAAGAATTTGCAGCGCTCTGGATAAATCTTTGGCGCGTTCTTCTGGATCAATATGCACATACTTAAGTTTTTTCCCAACGAGGTGAGGGATCTTTTGAAAAACTTTTTGGACTTTTAAAAAATGACTGTGTTTGTGATATTTACCAAAATCATCTTCATATGTTTTAAGAATGGATTGATGCACTCGATCCGCTGCTTTATAAGAAAAGGCGTTTTCAATATAAACAGAAACCGCCTCTGGCATACCCCCAATAGCAAGATAAACACGAACTAAACGTAATAATTTTTCATGGATTAAAAGCGGAATAACATCTTTTAGGGTGATCTGATGTAAGAATTCACACAGTTTATGTTCACCAACGGCCAATAAAAACTCTTCAA
The DNA here is from genome assembly GCA_016207405.1 of Gammaproteobacteria bacterium. GTDB lineage: Bacteria > Pseudomonadota > Gammaproteobacteria > JACQPQ01 > JACQPQ01 > JACQPQ01. The sequence continues at coordinate 15,559 of JACQPQ010000039.1, forward strand.
ACAATAGTGGACCGAGATAAAAATACTCAATTCTGCCAACAGGCATAGAAAATGAATGTTCTTCCAGTAAGAATTCTAATAACGATCCAGCTGCAATCACATGAAGCAGAGGGATCTGCTCGAAAAAATAGCGAAGTTTTAGAAAGACTTCAGGGGCTGCTTGAATTTCGTCTAGAAAGAGTAATGTTTTGCCTGGTCGTATCGTTTCTTTTGTTTCGATTTCAATCATCGAAAGAATTTCGGCGGGTGATCTGGCTTTAAAAAGCTCAGCCAATAAAGGGTTTTCTTCAAAATTCAGCTCTACCAGGTTTTCAAAAGAGTCTTTAGCAAAATGTCTAATCAAGCAAGATTTGCCCACTTGGCGAGCGCCTCGGAGAACAAGAGGCTTTCGCCCTCCTTCTTGTGATTTCCATTCTTTTAAGGCATCGAGTGCAAAACGACTGAGAAAGTGATCATTCATGGGGGGTATTATAGCAATGTTTAAACAAAATAGGGACTGATTTATTAAAATTCTTCCAGTAGCCATTCCCAGATGGGTTTTATGGTGATTGCCTGTTCTTGCCCTTCTTCGTCTTCTGTCAAAATAAGGCCTTTGGCTCTTCTAAATTTCAAGTGGGTAATGCTTCATTGGTGGGGAGGGTGGTTTGCTGTGTATTTTCTGCTGCCTTTGGGAGCGTCCCCTGAGCGACGGTGATTGTTCAGGTAAAAATACAGGATGCATTTTTAGCACACCGGAGATACGGTATCGACTCTGTGCGCGGCCTGAAAAATTCTAGGAGCGC
>JACQPQ010000042.1 GCA_016207405.1 Gammaproteobacteria bacterium
ACGTAGAATTTTTTCGGAAAAAATGCAGGATGCATTTTTAGCACACATGAGGCAGGATGCCGAATGTGTGCGGCCGGAAAAATTCTAGGAGCGCAGGGACTTTTAGCGAGCAGCAGGCAGCAGAAAATACACAGCAAACCACCCATAAGCGAGTGATTACTTGGCATATTCCTCCATCGCGCTAATAAAAGCATCAAAAATATTAAGCACATCATGTGGCCCTGGGCTTGCTTCGGGATGCCCTTGGAAACCAAAAGCCGGTTTATCACCATGCTGAATGCCTTGCAAAGTATTATCAAACAAAGAACGATGGGTGACACTAAGACAAGCCGGCAGCGTACTTTCATCGACGGCAAAACCATGGTTTTGGGAGGTAATCATCACCGAACTCCCAGGAACACAGGAAACGGGGTGATTTGCTCCGTGATGGCCATATTTCATCTTGATAGTTTTAGCACCACACGCAAGAGCCAATAATTGAAATCCTAAGCAAATTCCAAAAATCGGAAGTCCCAACTCTAAAAAGTGGCGAATGGCTTCTATTGCATACGGCGAGGCGGCTGGATCGCCCGGTCCATTCGAAAGAAAAATGCCATGCGGATGATAGGCCAAGGCATCCCGTGCAGGCATTTGTGCTGGAACGACTGTCACTCGGCAGCCTCTAGCGTTTAGAATTCGAAGAATGCTTCTCTTAATGCCGTAATCATAAGCAACCACGTGGTATTTCAAGGACTTTGGATTTTTACCTTCTGTCCACTCATAGGGTTTTTTTGTGGTGACGGACTGTGCTAAGTCCAACCCTTTTAAACTAGGACAAGCCTTCGCCGCCGAAACGGCCGCACGAACATCTATTTTATCCCCTGACACAATGCAGGCATTTTGAGCCCCCTTTTCTCTTAAAATATGGACAAGGGCTCGAGTGTCTATTTCTTTTATCCCAATGACTTTGTGGCGGATTAGAAAATCGGATAAGGAACTTTCTGCTCTCCAGTTGCTATAACAGGGAGATTCAGAACGAATGACCAGGCCTTTTGCGAAAACGCGATCGCTCTCTTGATCAGTAGAGTTGACACCCACATTACCGATGTGAGGATAAGTATAAGTGATGATTTGATGCGCGTAGGACGGATCGGTCAAAATTTCCTGGTACCCCGTCATCGCGGTGTTAAAAATCAGCTCTCCACAGGTTTGCCCAAGAGCCCCTAATGATTGCCCCTCAAAAACTTGACCATCGACTAAGGCTAAGTGCGCAGGTTTTGACATTAAAGCATCATACTTACCGCATTACCTCAACCCTTCAAAAAACCGTTTGACGCCTTCTATCCAAGAGTGCGTTTTTGGAGCGTGTTCACGTTTGTCTTCTGACAATGAGCCTTCAAATTCTTTAAGAAGCTGTTTTTGTTTTTCGGATAAATTGACCGGGGTTTCCACCATAATATGACAGATTAAATCGCCATGCCCCCCTCCTCGCAGCGAAGTGACGCCTTTTTCTTTTAAGCGAAACAATTTCCCCGTTTGAGTTTCAGGCGGTATTTTAATTTTAAGCTTTCCATCGAGGCTCGGAACCTCTAACTCGCCCCCCAGCGCAGCCACAATAAAGCTAATCGGCACCTCACAGTGGAGATCATGCCCTTCTCGAACAAAAATGGGGTGAGAACGCACCCTTACTTGGACATATAAATCACCCGAGGGCCCTCCACGTTCTCCGGCTTCCCCTTCTCCGCTTAATCGAATGCGATTTTCATTATCGATCCCTGCTGGAATTTTGACATCGAGCGACCGATGTTCACGCACCCGACCTTTTCCATGACACTCGCTGCAAGGCGATTCTATTGTTTTTCCAAGCCCCTTACAGCGGGGGCAGGTTTGCTCAATAACAAAAAACCCTTGTTGCATTCGAACGCTTCCCGCACCCCCACAGGACCGACATGAGACGGGAGAACTCCCCTTTGCCGCACCACTCCCTTTACAGGAAGGACATGCGGTCAGTGTCGGAACACGAATTCTAACGGTGCTTCCTCGAACAGCTTCTTCTAAGCTAATTTCGAGGTTATAAGCTAAATCAGCGCCTCGCCCGGGAGCGCGACCTCGGGCGTGGCCACCCGCTGTTCCAAAGATATCTCCAAAAATATCCCCAAAAATATCTCCAAAACCTCCCGCACCCGGCGCCCCCCCCGCAGTCCCTACTCCCGCATGTCCATATTGGTCATAGGCTGTCCGTTTTTTTGGATCAGAGAGGATAGAATACGCTTCTTGAATTTCTTTAAATTTTTTTTCTGCCTCTGGGTTTCCCGGGTTTTTATCAGGGTGGTGGCGCATGGCCAAACGTCGATACGCCTTTTTTATTTCGTCTGGGCTTGCCTCCTGGCTTACCCCTAAAAGGTTGTAGTAATCTTGCTTGGTCATGGGTTACTTCTTATTATTTTTAACCTCCTCGTATTCGGCATCGACAACGCCTTCATCTTTTTTGGGAGTGTCCGAACTTTGCTCACCAGCAGGACCTTGTTTTCCCGCGGCTTCACTCGCTTGTTTGGCTTTCATATACATACGCTCCATCACTTTAGCTGAGGCTTCAGAAAGCGTTTTTGTTTTTTCTTCAATCTCGTCCTTGCTATCTCCTTGGATGGCTTTTTCTAACGCTGTGATAGCAGATTCAATGGCGGATTTCTCCTCTGCCGAAGCCTCCGCCCCAACCTCTTTCAAGCTTTTTTTGGAGGCATGAACGAGATTGTCTGCATTGTTCCTCGCCTTGACGAGTTCTTGAAACTTGCGGTCTTCTTCTGCGTGAAGCTCGGCGTCTTTTTTCATGTTGGAAATTTCATCTTCCGATAAACCACTTGACGCTTTAATCACAATTGACTGCTGTTTGCCGGTTGCTAAATCTTTAGCAGAAACATGCAAAATGCCATTGGCATCTACATCAAACGATACCTCAATTTGAGGAATGCCCCTTGGCGAAGGCGGAATATCCGAAAGGTCGAATCGGCCTAAAGATTTATTTGCAGCGGCTCGCTCACGTTCTCCTTGTAAGACATGAATCGTGACTGCGGTTTGATTATCTTCTGCAGTTGAGAACACTTGGCGTGCCTGGGTTGGGATCGTCGTATTCTTCTCTATGATTTTTGTCATCACACCCCCTAAGGTCTCTATGCCTAACGAAAGGGGAATGACGTCGAGAAGCAAAACATCCTTAACATCGCCCACTAAAACGCCCGCTTGAATCGCTGCACCTACGGCTACGGCCTCATCTGGGTTGACATCTTTCCTGGGCTCTTTGCCGAAAAAGTCTTTAACCACTTGCTGGACTTTTGGCATTCGAGTTTGGCCGCCCACCAAAATCACTTCCTGAATGTCTGCCGCTTTTAAGCCCGCATCCTTCAATGCAATCTTGCAAGGCTCCAGGGTTTTTTCAATGAAGTCGTCTACTAAAGATTCCAGTTTTGCGCGGGTCAATTGAATATTTAAGTGCTTGGGCCCTGTCTGATCTGCAGTAATGTAAGGCAAATTAACCTGGGTATGTTCACTGGAAGAAAGCTCGATTTTAGCCTTTTCTGCAGATTCTTTTAGACGCTGTAGGGCGAGTGGATCGCGTCGAAGGTCAACGCCTTCTTGCTTTTTAAATTCATCCGCTAAATATTCAATGAGCCGTAAATCAAAATCTTCCCCTCCTAAAAAGGTGTCTCCATTCGTTGCGAGCACTTCAAATTGATGTTCCCCTTCGACTTCCGCAATTTCGATAATAGAAATATCAAACGTGCCTCCACCGAGATCATAGACGGCGATTTTCTGATCGCCCCTTTTCTTATCCAAACCATAGGCGAGCGCGGCTGCCGTAGGTTCATTGATGATCCGTTTCACTTCTAAGCCTGCAATGCGTCCTGCATCCTTCGTGGCTTGGCGCTGAGAATCATTAAAATAAGCAGGGACTGTAATAACGGCTTCTTTGACGGGCTCGCCTAGATAATCTTCCGCCGTTTTTTTCATCTTGATAAGAACGTGAGCGGAAATTTGAGGCGGGGCGAGTTCTTTGTCTTTGACTTTAATCCACGCATCCCCATTTTCAGCCGTCATGATGGTGTAAGGCACCATCTTGATGTCTTTTTGCACAACCTCATCTTTGAATTTGCGCCCTATTAAACGTTTAATGGCAGAGAGCGTATTTTTAGGATTGGTGATGGCTTGTCGTTTAGCCGACTGGCCGACTAAGGTTTCGTTATCCTCTGTAAAGGCGACAATAGAAGGGGTAGTTCTTGCGCCTTCGCTGTTTTCTATAACTTTCGGTCTTCCTCCTTCCATGATAGCGACACAGGAATTGGTTGTACCGAGATCAATACCGATAACTTTTGACATATCTTTTACTCCTCATATTTAGTGGTGAGTGACCCGCCACTAACCACTCATATTACAATGGGGATGTTTTTCCCCATTTCAAGAGGGACCCTTCGATACGATGACCCGTGCGGCGCGGATCACTCGGTCTCGTAATAAATACCCTTTTTGGAACACCTGTAAAACCATATTCGGTTTTACCTCCAGTGTTTCTTGAACAGAAATGGCTTCATGTACAACAGGATTAAAGGGCAAGTTCATTGCCGGAATAGGATGCACTCCAAATTTTGATAAAACCTTTAAAAATATTTCCAGGGTTAACTGAACGCCTTTCATATGTGATGTATTGTCTTTGTTCCCCTCACCTTTCGCTTCAAGGGCTTGCTCAAGACTATCGATAACGGGCAGGAGTTCAATCACAAAACGCTCTAATGCATATTTATAGGCATTTTCTACATCCCGCTCCGCTCTTTTTAAAACATTTTGTAATTCGGCCTGTGCACGCAAAAACCGATCTTGTTCCGTTTTAATTTTTCCTTCTGTTTCTTCTAAGCGTTTTTTGGCCTGGTCTAATTCCAGGGTTAATTCATTGAGGACGAGATCCCCTTCATTTTTTTCAGTTTCAGCCGTCTCTGGAGAAGGATGGTTTTCTTCTGGTATGATTTTTTCGTTCATGTGACCTCCTTACGTTCTAAAACCCTACTCAAGAGTTTGGAAACAAGATGAACCGTTGAAATAACTCGTTCATAGGCCATGCGCATCGGGCCTATGACGCCCAAGGCCCCAACCCGTTCTCCTTGCACGGCGTAGGGTAGTGCAACAAAAGCGTAGTCATCAAACAGTTTATGCCCCACTTCTCGTCCAATAAATAGCTGAAGCGTTTGCTGTTCTACGCATTGATTGAAAAGGTGCAAGAGAATTTTTTTTTGTTCCAAAGCCTCAAATATGCCACGCATTTTTCTAAGGTTATGGGCTTCACAAAATTCTAATAATTGAGTTTGGCCATTCACCACATAACCTTCCGAACTTTCAAACGCCTCTTCCGCCTTTGCAAAAGCGAGAACGGCCAACGTCATGAATTTTTCTACAAGAACATCTAATTTCTGGTGGGCAGGGCAAATGTTTTTCGAGAGAAGGGTACAAATTTCCTTAAGTTCCATACCACTGTAATGGGTATTTAAATGATGGCTCGCTTGTTCTAATTCGCGTGGCGTATAAGAACGCTCGACCGGCAACATCCAGCTTTGAACGTCTGCTTCGTTCATGACTAAAATAGCTAAAATGCGTTCTGAAGATAAAGGTAAAAATTCCACCTTCCGTAAAATCACCTTTGTTTTTTTGGGGAGCATTACAAGCCCCACAAGTTTGGTGAGCGCGGATAATAAAGAAGAAGCCATTTTAATGACTTCGTTCGTTGTGAAGGTCCGATTCCACTGCTGTTCGTAAAACTCTACTTCCTTTTCCAGAGTTGGGCGGGTCATTAACAGTTGGTCAACAAAAAAATGGTAGCCGGAAGTGGTAGGAACACGGCCAGAAGACGTATGCGTCGAACACACAAATCCTTGTTCTTCTAAGTCAGACAGGATGGTACGAATGGTGGCCGAACTAAAATGAATACCAGGGTAATCCGATAGCGTTCTCGAACCCACAGGAGAACCTGTTTTGATATAATGCTCCACTAACACCTTAAAAATATGGCGGGTTCTTTCAGTTAAAATGGGTGGTAAATGGGCGGCCTGCATGGGGCGGAAATTTTAGCACTCTTGCCGGAGGATTGCTAATGGGAGTCTCTTCCAATACAAGATGAGCCTGAAAGTGGAATGTGATTCCAATACAAGATGAGCCTGAAAATGAGGGGGTGGTCCATGCTAGGGAGATGAACACCACCATGAACGACAGCCAACTCACAGAAGTTCAACAGGTTCG
>JACQPQ010000040.1 GCA_016207405.1 Gammaproteobacteria bacterium
GGCTTTCGACAGTGGAGAATACGACCTAATACCTTTTCAAGTTTATTTACAAATTCTACATCACCAAGGGGACGCCCTGTTCGCTCATGGTGGCGCAAGGCTTTCGCATGATGGGGTTGGGGTTCTGCTTGTAAAAGGAATTCCCGCCAATTGCCAACTCGATCCAATAAAGGCGAAACGTTCACAAGTTCATCATTTCGTTCCTCATAATGAGCTACCGCACTACTCCATTGGTATGCTTCTGGTCTCTCTACCAGTCTCGCCTCTTACCGGATTTAACTCCACATATCGTGAGGCTGCCAACAAATAAACCTCATCCATAGGAAACGAAGCAAATCGTCCTTGCCACAGGTGCCCACGCCATCCCTCACGAAAATTAATCTGTCGTGTATACCGCCGGTGCACCTCACCGATCGCACGTCGCAAACTCTCTTCGGAGGGCGGAACTGTAATCAGATGTACGTGGTTTGGCATCAGACAATAAGCCCAGACCTCGATCTTCAGGCGTAAGTATGGTGTCCCTGGAATCTCTCACCCCTCATCCCGTTTCTTTATCAGGGAGACTTATATTTCAAGATCTGACCCCTTGTTGCTTGTCGCTCGTGGAGCATAAGCTTACTTTGAATCTAAGTCCCACAGCTTCCCTATTGGTTTTGGACGCTGTCCTTTTTCTGCCTCATTAAAATCTTCTAAAGGAGTTTCCTGCCAAGCAAGTGTCCCATCTGGCCATACATGCCAGCCATGCATACAAGCCATTACATCATGATTACTCTTTTTACCCGGACCAGCCTCCCGACCAGAAAACCCAGAGATGGGGAACCTAACTATATTTAATTTTAGGCTTTTTGCAAATTCCTCCACTGGCTCTACAACTATTTCCCTAAACGCATCAAAATCTTCGGTATCATCTTTAAATATCATCACCTCAGGGGCAATCACAGCAAGAACCTGCAAATTGGCCATTACATTGTCTCTGTACTCCTCTAGATTTCTTCGTGCAAGCCGCTCTGACTTGTTGACACTATATCGCACAGAATCAAGTATCTCCCTACCTTCTATGTATTGCGCAACAATATCTTTAGCAGCTAATTGAGCGAGCTTGGAACCTTTAGGCCATCCCGCTGTTGTGATGTGGATTTTTTTGTTTGTTGAGGAGGTTAGAACTCGAACGACGTCACCAAAATGCGCTGGCGTTCCGTCTTTATGTAGAAAATCGCTATCACGATAGTCAAAAGAATCGCTATCATAGTAGTTAGTAAGCTGTCTGTTCAAATAACCCCTTCTGGATCTGGTTAATTCTTCTTTCAGAGCTTTCTGATCAAGGATTTCTTTTAGAAAATAAAATGATTTGCTGTATGGAAAATTGTTGTCTCCAATGCACCTATGCAAAGAAAACTGCTCGCTATATAGGTCGATAAGTTTTTCAGACAATCTCGTAATCTTGAGGGACTTTATGAAATCCTCTCTTTCCTTGTCATTTTGGATGTCCACCCCAAATTCGGATTGAATATCACTCACCCAGTTGTTCCAAGCTTGATCAAACTGTAGCGACAGCTCTTTTCTACCTTTTTGTAAGACTTCTGCGAGTTTAAATACGGCTGGAAACGGCATAAATTGAATTTTTTGTGCGGCGTTCGCTGCACAAAAACTACATTGATGTGAACATCCCTTTGTGATTTGTATATTCTGTATGTCAATATAAAAATAAAAATATTTTTTTTGAACGTTTAAGTTTAAGTCTCGAAAGAGCCATAATTTAGGCTCTTCAACAGTTGGTAATTCCTCTGAGGCTAATCTTAAGAGCTCAGCATCGTTGGCCTTCAAAACTTGCTGTCTTAAATTTTCCCCTTCTTCACTTAAAGGGAATCTCGAATTTACAAAACCACGAGCAATTTTTTTGGCAACTTCTAATTCTAATTCCATTTTTTCGCGTTCGGCAAAGGATTCGTTTGAGGGGGGTTCTGTGGAATAATTTACCCCAGGATGTTCTCCATATCTCTCCTTAGCACGCGCGAGAGAAGCTTCGACCTGCTCTTGAACCCGGGCTGCTTTTTTAGGAGACAGAGTCTTCAGTAAATCCTCAGAAGACAGTGCTTGGAGTGTTCGAATGTCTGCTTCGGTGACGCCTGGGGGTAGAATTCCGAGCTGCTGACTGGGAACAGCCAGAATACTCCCCGCATCTGTTATGTCTACAAGATTCGCGGCTACTCTAAGCGCTAAAGCCGTGCCATTCCCTGTTTCTTGGTACCGTTCCCAAGCATTCCCCATCCCATAAATAAAGTCTTTGATTTCAGAGCTTCCTGCAAACCCGGTCATGGAAATTCCCAGCACAGAGAGTAAAGGTGAAGGATATACAACCGCTCCTAAATGGTTATAAGCCAAATACCCTAAGGTTCGTAAAGAAGACTCTTCGTACATTTTAGAAAAGAGGTTCATCATCTCGCCCGTAGAAAGGATTTGGGCTAGGTTACGGTCTTCAGATAAAATCGCTAAGGTTTCTAAAAGACTACAGGTCGCCACAGTAATAGGCGCGCCTCCCACCATGACTGCTTTTTGAAACGGGCTAAGACCGGGTGGCAGCCTTTTAGCTAAAATGAGGCTTGGAACTAAAAGCGTTCCCGTTCCTACTCCTCCATGCACTAAAGCCTGGATTCTGGGGTCTTCGATACCGCCTTCTTGAATGATTGCTTCCGAAAGTTTTGCTCCTAATTCCGGTACCTTGAGAATATTCACCCACACATCCATCGCCATATCCGAAGTCACCCATGCAGAAACAACCGCTTGGGTGGTCGGATGAATAAGAAGAGTTCCTAAACGAGCAAGCGCTCCCTCAAGCGCTTTCTCCGGATAAATAAGAAACGTTGCCAAACGAGTAAGGGCTCCCTCCATTCTTACGCATTGAAGAGAACAAGCTCCCCGAAAGAGCGCCTTGCTTCCTATTTGAAGCGTTGGCCCTGTTATGAGCAAAGTCGGCAGAAGAAGTTCGAAATTTAAAAGATGTTGGTAGCCTTCTGTAACCTCTCCCATGACTTTGGTTTCTTCTGAACCCTGCACCCGAAGAAGATAATCCTTCGCGACTTCTCCAGGTTTTCGAGTAAAAAAGTCTAGGTAAGCGTCAAAGGGAAGAGATTCGGAGCTGGGAGGAGCATAACGGTCGAAATCCTGGCTCTTCGCCATCCCTTGGGAAAACAAAGCACTATTTGTAAGAGCCGCCTCCAAACTTTTGGCATACGATTCCGTGATAAGAGAAATAGCTGGAATAATTGGTTCTAATACACAAGTTGCTGCAGCTTCATAAGAAAGCGCTTTATATGTTTCCTCTTTGAGTGCAGAAAGCAGAACGTCAGGAATCAAAGCACTCACCTTATCCTTTTCAGACTGAGAAATAGAAGAATTGCTTAGAAAAGTAAGAACCGTATTTCCTAAAGCATCAAGTGTTTTGACCACCCCAGACAGTAAAATCTGTGCCTGTTTCTCCGTTTCTTGAACCCGTTCATCTACAAAAGCAGCACTGTAAAATTTTTGTAGGGTTTTTAGGCTACTTTGGTAGGCTTCTTCACCCTCTCCTTTTCTTTCCCTAAGTGCCTTCCGTTGTTCAGGGCTACAAGGAGATCTAGAAGGAGCTAAAGCGAAGTTTCTATCCCTCTCCTCCGGAAAATCATTGAAGTGTACGGATTCATTCTTGAGATTGATTTCAAAAATAGGAAAAGAGGGATTCTGAAAACTTGCCCTTTGAAAGGCATTTGCCATAAAACGCGCTAAGGCTGTTGCTTTTCGAATGTGTTGGTCTGCTCCATAAGAAGGAACAGGCAGGTGATAGCTGGTATAAAGGCGCTCCCAACGTGTTTTCCAGACCTTAAGATACTTCGAAGTACCTTGATCACCATTTCCCTCTTCCATCGGAGCCAGAAAGAGACTGGCGAGTTTTAATTCTTGAATAAGGCGAGAAGCAATGTGAGCCACTACATTTTCTTTGTCGTAGCGGTGTTCTTGTTTAAGCTGAGTCTTCCACTCCTTTTCCATTTGACTCGCTTGTTTGCGATACGCGGTAAAAGATATCTTTCCTGAAGAAATGGGAAGAAAATCATTTAAAATGCTTTCCCAATCAACCTCTTTCAGAAGAACAAGCGCCGGATTTTCAAATGAAACCGAAGGAAGTGAAAAAGTGCCAGGAAGCCCTAACAGTTCTTTTAGAGTTTCCTTTTCTTGAAACGTCCATTCTGTACCTCCTAAAATTTGAAGCATCGGAAGTCCGTCTGAAGGAGAAAAATATCGAAGCGCCTTGACCAAAACTTGAGCACGAAGTGTTCGAGAAACTTTTGGGAGTTGAGCTTCGATGTCTAAAATCCGTTCCACGGTAGAAAGTGGGAGGTGAGTTCTTTGTGCGAGTGTTTTTTCAAAATCGTAAATATTCCCTTCTTGCCGAGGAGTGACCACATCCATCAATACATCCGCATAGGCGGCCAAGGAACGATACGTCATATGGCGAGAAACCACAGAGAGCAGTTCTAACAGTTGTTCTTGGGCAAGGTGTGAATAAGCGGCTTCCGAAGTAAGTGTCTTAGGGTTTAACCCAGTGGCAAAGTCGTATTTTTCTAAATCAAGAGGTGAAATCCCAGACTGAGAAAGAACAGAAGGAGTTGTTTGTCTTAAAGCTTGAAGTATGTGCGCCTGGGTGCGGGGAGCCTCTACATGACTCACGATATCGACAGGAGAAGGAGGGGCAGCAAAAAGCAGGGAAGAAAAGAAAAAGCTAAAACACGCGGCTAGGGCTTTGAAACCGTTGCTGTAAAGATGAATTCTCATCGATAGCCTCTTTTGTAATCAATAGAATGGGAATACCCATCCTGAAATTAAATGATCTAACCTACAAAAATTTCGGATTAAGGAAACAGTGTCTATTCTTTATAATCCACAATTCCTGAGGATTGACAGAGTTTGACTAAATTTTAATCAATATTAAACAGGTTTTTTGTAAAGATTTGTAACTGAAATTCGCCTCACGTGTTTTCTAGTCTGTAAAATTCCTCTCCCCGTTCGCCCTTCGAGACGGCGCTCTGCGCCTCCTGAAGGGCGAACGGATAGAATTACGTTGAAGATTGCGGGAATGTAAGGCATAGGTAAAAAAAATGTCAAACTCTATCACATGGAAACCCTAAGAGTGCTAAAATAGCCTTCGAGAAAACTAATGGGCACCACACTTCAAACTCTAGAACTTCACAACACTTCTCTGGAAGCTTATTTACAAGCTATTCAACGTATTCCTCTTTTAAGTCAGGAGGAAGAACACGCGCTTGCGGTTCGTTATCGAACAAAAAACGACCTGAACGCCACCCGACAACTCGTTTGTGCCAATCTTCGATTTGTCGTACACATTGCAAAAAACTATTTTTCGTTTGGTCTTTCCAAAGCTGATCTTATTCAAGAAGGTAACATTGGTTTGATGAAAGCCGTTAAACATTTCGACCCTTCTCGTGGTGTTCGTCTCATTTCCTTTGCAGTACGTTGGATCAAAGCGGAAATTCATAATTTTATTGTGCGGAACTGGAAGATTGTCAAAATTGCAACTACCAAAGCACAACGAAAATTATTTTTTAACCTCGGGCGGTATAAAAAACATCTTGGATGGCTCTCTCACCAAGAAGTAGACACCGTGGCTCGTGATTTGAATGTTTCTCGAGAGCAGGTTTTAGAAATGGAATCTCGTTTAGGATCCTCGGATGTGTCGTTAGAGGGAGAATGTGAAGAATATAAAGCTTTAATTCCCATTCACAGTCTAACCGATCCTTCAAAAACCCCTCTTCAGCAACTGTCTCATGAAGACTATTTGGAACAGCAAGAAGAAAAACTTCAAACCGTCGTGAGAACTTTGGATGATCGAAGTAAAACGATAATCACCCGACGCTGGCTTACTGAACCCAAAGCTACCCTACAAGAACTCGCAGATCACTACAAAGTTTCCATCGAGCGAATTAGGCAAATCGAGGGAATCGCCCTTCAAAAACTTAAAAATGAACTCATTCCAACTAGGCTTGAAGTGTGACTCATCTTCCGCTTCCTAAAATCTACGCCGCTCCTGAAACGCCTTTTCCAGACTTTCAGTCGGCAAGTTTTATGCGAGATCAGTTAAATAGAGCTGCCCCGGAATATCTCTTCGTTATTCAAGAGCTCCCCATGGGAGGTTTTGTGATCCAGCCTTCTAAAACCTCCAAACAACCCATCGGCAGCCAAACCGGAGGGGAGAATAAACCGAACGAAACCAATAGCCCTTTAAAAAAGGTTTCAGAAGAAACCCGCAATTTTTTTGAGCGAGTTCCTATCGTTCTTCGTCCCGCTAAGCGCATGTATTTTTTTCGATGGATGGCTGTTTTTCTGTTTGCTTTCTTTTCCGTTTTTTCAGAGTTTATTCTTAAAGCCACTCTCCCTACGTCAGTCATAATAGCGTGGTATCAAAAATTCCCAATACTACCTGCTCTTTTATTTTGGGGTTTTATTGCAATAGCGCTGTATCATTTTTTGACTATTCTTAAGGTGCTGTATTCAAATGCATATATCATCACCCTCGATGCGATTATAAGTCGCAAAGGACTTATCGCGCGGGACACACACACGGTAAAGTTTGAGCACATTCGAACCGTTGTGTTAAAACAGAGTGTTCTAGGGCGATTATTCAATGTAGGAACGCTTGAGTTTGATACCGTTGCAGGCCCTGAAGGCCCCGACGTGATATTTACCCATATTGCAAAGCCTGCGCAAATTCGACGATGTTTGCTGGAATATTTAAGCGCTTGTCAATAAGAGTTTAACGAGCAGTTACTTCTGCACAAAGATCCAAGTTTACAAGACGCACACGTTTGCCTGTTTTTCGGCATGACATCCAGAACCCCCTCACTAAACTCTGTCGCAAGTTTTTCTAAAACATGCTTCCAATGATGAATGAGGTTATCCCACTCTTTCGGTCCATCCTGCACTCTCATTTTTTCAAGTGGAATAATGCCGTGAATGCCTAAATTTTTTTCACTTGTTCCTTTATATCGCAGTTCCTCTGGACTCACCGCTGCAAACGCAACCGCCTGAAGTGGAATTTGGCTCACCACCGCATAGAGCGGTAACTGTGGCTCCCCTGGGCGCTCTCCAAACCACTGTGAAAGAGCCGTGCGTCCTATTTTGTAGTCGATAACTAAGTGACTTCCATCCGAAAGACGGTCCATTCTGTCTACACAGAGAGTCAAGGCAAGCGGGCCTATCTCAACTTTTTTAAATTGCTCTACCGCCACCACCTCAAATGGTGGGCGCTTTTCTTCCACCTTCAACCACGCACGCAAAAGGGACTCCACATATTTTTTTTCGAGGTGCAACGCTTGGGCACAGGAAAGCTGCTCTTGACAAGCTTTTTCAAATACACCGGCCACTACCTCTTCTAGCAAGCCCGTTACCTTCTCGGAAGGCATTGCTAAAAGCCGCGCTTGTGTTCGAATGCGCTGCCAAATCATTTGCAATGCTTTATGAACTCTCTTCCCTCGTGTTGTCTTGGCAAGGCTCCATGCAGGCTCTAAACTTTTCGCTTTCAAGCGATACGTTGCAAAAGCTTTGAATGGACAAGCCGACTGTTCTCTTAAAATACCTGCGCCACCTTTTACCTCCTCCCCCGGTTGAATAGGAAACGTCAATGTTTCCCTCCAATATTCATTTTTTTGCGACTGAAAGATCTGCTGTTTTTTATCTTCTTCTCGCGCAAGCAACCCTGCATCTATAGGCACAACCGGGAAATCCCGAATAAAAGAAGAAGGGCTTCTCGGCCTTCCCTCTTCCTCATTCGGCCAGCTCCAAATAAGCTCCTCTCTTCCGACGAGTGTACGCATAAAACGCTTACAAAAATTGAGCTCCCGCTCATGACTCGCATGGGGCATTTGTTTTTCTTTTTGCAATTGAAAAGGAATAAAGGGATGCGGTTTAAGTGGTGGCGGCCAACGCTCATTTGAAAACCCTGTCACCCATAGGTGATCAAAAAAAAGTCCTCCTGCCTCCAAAAGACCCAGTATTTGAATGGGGGCTCTGTCTCCCGCCTCACCTTCTGGTTTGGCTTGAAAGATCTCTTGCCTTGCCATGCAAGCAAGATGCTGTAAAGCAGACACAAAGGAAAGTGAACCACAGGGGACATCTAGTTTGGAAAATTCTACCAGGAGTTCATCCCACCGCCCCAGGTGTTGATATTCATCACTCGCTAGCGTGCGCTCCCCTGGCCACCCCATTGTCTGCAGTTGTTCCCTAAAGATATCTGCCCAAACACTAGCCAAAGCGTTTTTGGGAAGAGAAGCAAAGCCTTCAACCAGCTGACTCACACGCCGATACAAATGAGGACAGAGGTTCTCTTTACGCTCTATGGATTGCCATAGCATCCAAGAAACCTCTCGCTCGGTCGACGCATAGATTTTAGCCTCAAGTTCAGCCCTTCTGCATAACTCTTGTTCTGCTTCCCCCACAAAAGGGGAGTTTAGAATTTGGCTCGTTTCTCGAAGGGTTAGACGCCCTTCCTCACATTTCAAGCCGATCTGTAAAAGGAGTAAAGCTGTTTCAATAAGGGGATATTCTATTAAAGGCTGTCCCAAAGAAATATTAAACTCGGATTTTTTAAACACCTCTCCAAAAATGCGCAGAATGGTTTTTCGGTGACGGTGTAAATCTGGTACCACAATCCCAACACGTTTGGGTTCTTTTTGGAGTATCGCTTTGGCCCAGCGTGACACGCTTTGCCACTCCTCCAAGCGAGAGGCACAAGCCACTTTTCCAATAGAAACCAGCGCTTTAGGCAATGGAGTAAAAACCTCCCCTTTCCAAAGCGTGATCAGCTGTTGTAACGCGGGGGGCTCCCCAATAAATCCATACAAAATAAGGGGAACAGCTTCCTTTTCATGGGCGAAGGAAAAATGGTTTAATAATTGTGCTCCGGTCATCCAGCGTTCTTTTTCTAAACAAGATTGGAATGCGATAGCCCATTCGTAAAAATGTTGCGTCTCTTCACTCACCGAAAAGGCTTCAGGTTCTAAAGCAATTTGCCAATCCCAAATAAGCGCCCAAGCCTCTTGGGCTAACTGGGCCATGGATTCCGTATATGTGAAATGAGGTTCTGAGACTTCCGAAATGATTTTTTGCCAGAGACATTCTTCCTGGTAAGGAGTGAGCAGACGATGCGTGACTTCCCCTCTCTTTTCTTTATCCTGCCATAAACGAGTCCAGTATGCCGCCCCTGACAAAATAAGAGGGGCCTTCCCTTCGCTGCGGCCTTGTTTAGCTTGCCACTCGCCATACCCATGCTGAAGGTAGCCCGCCAAACGCTGATTAGGGGTGAGTACAATCAGTGGCGCATTTGGCCCTGCCATTCGGTCTGAAAGGGTAGAGAAAAAATGGTGCATAAAAGTCTACGGCAGCATGGCTAACCAGCGATGCGCTGTGATAACCAATATGGTAAGGGAAGAAGATCCGTTTGGATACATTTTCTTTATTGACCAATTGAATAGCTGGGACTTTAAAAACAGCTTGAAAATATTTTAAGTTATCAGAAATGGAATCGTCGGATAACTTACACTCAATCAGTAAAATGGGTTGGCGGTCGCGGGCAATGACAAAATCTACTTCTTTTTTTTCTTTTTAAAAAATAGACCTTATTGGAGTATGTGTTGCCGATAATCGCTTTAGCAAAAGTTGTCTTTCCCGTTTGGCACGGCCCAGAAATAAAAACCATGGGCTTTTCTGCAATTTGTTCTTGCCAGAGTTTTTGGTAAAGTTGTCTATCCCACACACATTAAAGTCTAATGTCTACTCGGAAAAAATCAGGGCTATTTCTGAGCACAGTGAGAACTAGGGAACATTTCTACTTTGGAGAAAACCGGACACTTTAACTTTGGGTTGACATAAAAAAACCGCCTACCACGACGCGAATGGTAGGCGGTTCCAGGTGTGCTGTCAGGCGTTTTCACGCCTTCGATTATGGTTATGACACACCACCAACCCCCTCTAAGCCTACTTGGGGGATCATCTGGAGGGGTACTATTTCCCCTACCCCCTCAATACCTTGCGATATTGAGGCCCCGGTTTTACGAGGTCTAGAGTTTGATAGGGTTTCCCCTATTAGCCGCTGGCCTTTGGGCTATCGAGCTCAGAGCTCTCTATCACTAGCAGGTTTCCCTGATAGTGCATCGAGAGATTAACTCGACGCCCGCCAGCCAGGCGACTCGCTTCCGCAAGCGCAGCTCGCCGGAAAGCCTCCTTCACCTCGTCCGAGGGGACGGGGAAGGACTTTCCATTGAGCTGCGCCCGCAAGAGGCGGGCGCGCACCTTATCCCATAATAGGAATAAAATTCCCATTAAGGATAAGGTGTTCATTACGAGCGAAAAATCCATTTGCATGGATTTCCCTTTCCCAAGTTTCGTCTGGGAGTCCGTACTTATTTGCAAACCACTGGAGGTGGTTGCCCAGTTTTACCTGGCCCCCATTACTGGGGTATTCGTCACGTCCTCGAAACGCCTATGGTAAATTCCGCCATAGGTCGGTGGGGTAGCTTGCGCTACCCGAGAGACAAAATTGAGTCAACCAATTTGCATTGGCCGTGCCTACTTCCACTCAAACAAAGGCACTTTAAAAAATTCACAGCCCCATTACGAGGCAGCGCTCACTCAAGATCGAGTCAGCATGGTTATGTTAATGGAAGCAGAATGACTTGTCAGACTAAAAATCGTAATTAGTTACAATATTTTACAATGCAAAATTATAGCTAAATGGCAGTATGATGGGGTTTGAACAGATTTGATTGTCGCGGGATTCCAGGGACGGATTCCAGGGACCGATTCCAGGGACACCATACTTAATTATTGACACTTTTTAACGATCGGCATACTCTCGCGACATGGCAAGAATGGCACGAGTGGTTGCTCCAGGTTTTCCACA
>JACQPQ010000044.1 GCA_016207405.1 Gammaproteobacteria bacterium
GATAAGGGGTAAGGGGTAAGGGATAAGGGGTAAGGGTTAAGGGATAAGGGGTAAGGGATAAGGGGTAAGGGATAAGGGTGTAGCGAGCGTTTTTTGCGAGCGGTCCACCAGTAGTAAGAGAGCCCCGAAGGGCTCTCTTTCGGTTAATCAGCGACCGTTTCAGAAACTGAAATCTTTCTCCTTTTCCAGTGGTCGCCAATTTTTGCTTCCGCCCTATACTTTGCCATGACTCGCCGCTTTACGGCCACGGCAAAGTGTTGATTGAATAACGACACCAACTGAGTGTCGCTGAACGGTTTTTGAGGATCCTCTCCTGCAACCGTTTCCTTCAACCAACACTGAATAGTTTCTGAGTGCACGCGCCGTTGGGTAAAAAACCCAGACAACTTGTACTTCACACCATTTACTACCATGGTGTGTTTGTCAGTTGTGCACCGCGAAACCAAAGAGTAATCCTCTTCAATTGCGGTTGCGCATGCTTTTTTTGTACAGGGCTTAAGCGGTTTGCCCTCTAAAAAAAACTCCTCGTTTTTCTCAACGAGGAACGTAGCGATTTTTTTTAAAATTTCACTACGTTTTTTAAGCAAAGACCCCATAGGGGACATTCGTCTCCCTTTTCCTTTAGTAGGGGTGTAATCAAGATACTCCAGAAAGGTATCCGATTTTTCCTGCACAGTGGTTGGAGCGCCTTTTACTATTTGGCACTCCAGATCCCCTGCCAAAGGTCTTTGGGGTGACTTAATTTTGAAGGTTGGCACCGCCGTGCCAACCCCTTTCTTTTGAACCAACTGAGCTAACAGCTCTTCTCCAGTTAGTTCATTAATCTTTGCCACCATCGCCATGAACCCTGGTGGCAGAGTCATTTTAGCCTGAAGTTGGCACGATATACTGAGTTTCAGCATATCCTCCCCCTCCTTTTTACAGTGCACAGCTCGCAGACGCTGTGCTAGATTGGATATGCAGCTTTATCCTGCGAAGGGTGAAGTGGCTCACGCGATGCCACCCGTGTTACTCAGCACCCTGATAAAACACTTTAAAGAATCGGATACCGGAAGCGAGAAAGCATGTCTCTCACGCCTCGAGTATCGAGTCTTAGGACGAGATAGGGTAGCATGTGTTTAGAGTGATTTGTGTAATGTTTTGTAACCGTTCACCACCCCTCCAAAGGCATTCCTTTCTTGTCCCCTCCCGCATTGGCGAACGTTATTCCCTAAATCACCTCTCCCGTAAGCGGTTGGCTCCAGAACTGGAGGACTAATTACCTCTCCCGCTGGCGGGAGAGGTCGCCGCGAAGCGGCGGGTGAGGGTGGATTAAAAAAACATGCCAAAGGTACATCCATTCATTCCTTTAGCAAAGGCATTGCGTAAGCACCAAACTGATGCAGAAAAGTTGCTTTGGATGATGTTGCGCAATCGACAGTTAAATCATGCTAAATTTAAACGACAGTATGCGATAGGAAATTATATTGTTGACTTCATTTGTATTGAAAAGAAGTTAGTTATAGAGATAGACGGGGGACAGCACATAGAGCAACAACCCTATGATGAGGTTCGTACAACCCACCTCAATAAGCAGGGGTTTCATGTTTTACGATTTTGGAATAATGAAGTCTTGTTAATGGTCGAAGCGGTGTTAGAGCAGATCAGAAAACATTTATAACCACCCTCACCCGACGCTAACGCGTCGACCTCTCCCGCCAGCGGGAGAGGTAATTAGACCACGCTAAGTGAGAGAGATGATTAGTCCAGTTCACAAACCTATATTGATAATCCCATGACTTCCCTATCAAGAGACTTCCCACTTCATACGGTAAACGGTATTCGTTTAGGCGCTACAAAAGCCCATCTTCGTTATTCTAACCGTTTAGATCTGGTTGTCATCGAAATTGCAGAAGGCGCAAATACAGCAGCCCTTTTTACGCAAAATGCTTTTTGTGCAGCACCGGTTGTAGTAGCAAAACGCCATTTACAGCAAGCAAGCCCCCGTTATCTATTAATCAATACCGGATTTGCGAACGCGGGTTTGGGGCAACGAGGGATCCAAGACACCCAACTCTGCTGTGAGGCGCTCGCTAAACTGGCCCATGTTTCCACCCATTCTATATTGCCATTTTCTACAGGAGTGATTGGAGAATATTTGCCGGTGGATAAAATCCTCAAAGGATTGCCCGATGCACTTTCGGATTTAAACGAAGCACATTGGCAAAAAGGAGCTCAAGGCATCCTCACCACCGATACCCATCCCAAGGGCGCATGCGTCCAATTTCAATACGAAAACAAATGGACCACCCTAACCGGTATTGCAAAAGGCTCTGGCATGATCTGCCCTAATCTTGCGACCCTACTGGTTTTTTTAGCCACTGATCTTCCGATTCGTCCCACCATTTTGAATGACTGCCTTCAAGAAGCCGCTCGTGAGTCTTTCAATGCCATTACCATCGATGGAGACACTTCAACCAATGATGCCTGTGTGCTTATTGCAACCGGCCAATTACAAGTGGACGCGCTTCAAAAATTTGACGATAAGGGAACTCTTTTGTTTCGAACAGAGTTAAAAAAAATCTGCCGCTCATTGGCTGAACAATTGGTTCAAGATGGTGAAGGGGCAACTAAATTTATTCGGATCCGGATCACTCACGGCGCGCATATCGAAGAGTGTAGACAAGTGGCTTACCGCATTGCACACTCGCCCTTGGTTAAAACTGCTTTTTTTGCGAGCGACCCAAATTGGGGCCGAATCCTTGCAGCAATCGGGGCAAGCGGACTCCCTGCATTTGATATTTCCCGAGTTCATGTTTGGCTCAATCACCTTAAAATTGTGGAAGGAGGCGCCCGGTCGAGTGCATATCAGGAAGCCCAAGGCCGTGAAGTCATGCAGAACAAGGCAATTGAAATACGAGTTGCGTTAGGGCGCGGGAACGCCGAACATACCGTGCTGACTTCTGATCTCTCAGAGGAGTATATTAAAATCAATGGGGCGTATAGGAGTTAAGGGGGAAGGGAAAAGAGAGAAAATGTCTATGAACACTGATGTGATTATTATCGGGGGCGGGATTATGGGTTTGATGACCGCCTTATTGTGTGCTGAAAAAAACTTAACGGTTACAGTGTTAGATAAAGGGGAACTTGGTCGCGAATCGTCTGGTGCAGCAGGCGGCATTTTATCTGCCTTACATCCCTGGCGCGCAAAGCCCATCATTAACCAGCTGGTCGAAGACAGTAAACTCCCTTATCAGTCCTTAATAGAAAGGTTAGAAGCCGAAACTGAAATTAAAATAGGGTACCGAAAAAGCGGCTTGCTCATCTTAGATCCAGAAGCAGAGAAACAAGAGGCCATAGATTGGGCGATACAACATAAGTATCCCTTCGAACTGCTGACTCCTCAAAATCTTGAGAATCAGTTCTCCCCTCATTTCCGCTCTTTTCAGGAAGGCTTATGGTTCCCCGACGTGTTTTTGCTGAACCCCCCCCGTCTCTTAAAAGCACTTACGCTCACCTTGCAAAAAAAACCACACGTTACCCTCTCACCCCATGAAGCCGTCTGTGACTTCATCGTAAAAGATAATCGGTGTTTGGGCGTTAAAACAATAAAAAGAAAAGTTATGGGCGGGCAGGTTATTGTCACAGCAGGAGCATGGAGTCATTTATTACTATCTACCCTAGGGATTACTCTAGCGATTCAACCGATTCGTGGGCAAATTCTATCCTTCTCTCCCCTCCCTGAAACCTTTCAGCCTATTGTGCTCTTTAAAAATCACTATCTCCTATCTCAAATGGAAGGACGCATATTGGCCGGCAGCACGGTAGAAGATGTTGGCTTTTCAAAAGAAGTCACAGAAGAAGCTCACACAACCTTAAAAACATTTGCGCTAAATCTATGGCCACCTTTGAAAGAGGTTAACGTTCTTCATCATTGGGCGGGCCTTAGACCCGGGACGCCGGATGGGGTTCCCTTCATTGACAGAGTAGCCCCTTTCGACAATATATGGATAAATTCAGGACACTTTAGAAATGGAATTGCCCAGGCACCGGCATCATGTCAATGGCTGCTCGATAAGATGCACCATGAAATTTAAAATTGTCAGTCGAACCATAAACTATCAGGGCTTTTTTGCACTTCATACTGTGGAATTCCAGTATGAGCGTTTTTGTGGCGAGATAAGCCCTACCGTTAAACGAGAAATTTTTGAACGGGGGAATAGTGTTGCCGTTTTACCTTACGATCCTAAAACAGACCAGGTGGTACTCATCGAACAATTTCGAGTTGCTGCAATTAAAAACCCCCAAGGTCCCTGGCTGCTGGAACTACCCGCTGGCATTTTAGAAGAAGGCGAATCTCCCGAAGACGTTGCAAGAAGAGAAGCCAAAGAAGAAACAGACTGCTTGCTTGGCCCCCTCACTTTAATCGCTCGCTATTTTACAAGCCCAGGAGGGACTTCTGAGCAAACTTGGATATATGCCGCAACCGTGGATACATCGTCTCTGGTTCCTGGCATCCACGGCCTCGTGGAAGAATCCGAAGACATCCGCGTTCATCTTTTTAAAAGTAGAACGGCATTTAAACTGCTTGAGGCGGGAACTCTTGCGAGTAGCGCCGTTATTATCGCGTTACAATGGCTTCGTAGGAATAAGAAAGGGATAAGGGATAAGTAAGAATTGTAGGGTGGACAAAGCGAGCGTAGCGAGCGGTCCACCGATTCGTAAGGGCTAAAGTGAAAACCATTATTCAAATTTCAGACACACATCTCTTCGGAGAAAAAATGGGGACGCTGCTGGGAATGAATACTTATGCTTCTTGTGAAGCCGTGCTGGATTTAGTTTATCAAACCTATCCCTCTCCTGACTTGATTGTGATCACAGGCGACATAGTTCAAGAACCGCATGCTGAAGCCTATAAAAACCTGGACGCGCTGTTCCAAAAATTTTCTTGCCCCATTGTGGTTTTATTTGGAAACCACGACGATCCAGCGCTTTTTCTTGAAAAGCCTCATCCCAAACTGCAAGCGGTAAAATCCATCCAGGTAGGAACATGGCAAATTCTTTTACTCCACTCTCGCAAGGCCGGCGCGGTTTACGGCCACTTAACAAATTCCGAATTGCAATTCTTACGGAATAGCTTGGCACAGTCGAAGTTTTCTCCTACTTTAGTTGCCCTGCATCACCCTCCTTTTTCGATTGGATGTTCCTGGTTAGATAATCTTCGCTTGAGCCATGAAGAATCTTTTAAAGACATTCTAAAGGCTCATACACAGGTTAAAGCCGTCCTCTGTGGCCATATCCACCAAGCTGTGGATATTTTATACCATCATGTTCGTTTGTTATCTTGCCCTTCCACCTGTATTCAATTTAACCCTCACTCGGATTCGTTTAAATTAGATCTGGCGCATGCTCCCGGATTTCGTTGGTTTCATTTATACTCAGAGGGCACTTTTGAAACTGGGGTTCAAAGGCTTAAGAATTTTCACTATCATGTGGATGAGCATGCGACGGGGTATTAGGGAAGTACGGAATAAAAATATAAAACCCTATGTTAAATAAAAGTCATTCTTCTTTAAGTCCAATCATCGAAGCAAATCGTGAGGTTATTTTGGAATTGGCTAAAAAACATGGTGCCCATCATGTTAGAGTATATGGTTCAATGGCAAAAAATGAGGAAACTGAAAATAGTGACCTTGACTTAATAGTTGAATTTGATGACGACCGCACTTTATTTGACTGGATCGATTTGACGTGCGAACTAGAAGATCGGATAAAAAAGAAGGTTGACATCACAACAGATCAAACCATTCACTGGTATATTAGAGACAAGGTAATAAAAGAGGCTATCCCTTTATGAGCAAGGATGCAAAACTCTATCTTATTCATATCTTAGAAAGCCTAGAGAAAATAAACGAATATACGAAGCATGGGAAACCCTGTTTCTTAAAAAACATAATGGCTCAAGATGCTGTTTATAGAAATTTTGAAATTATAGGTGAAGCAACAAAAAGATTACCGGAAAATATCAAAGCTTTGGATAATAGTATCCCTTGGAAACACATGGCAAAGTTTAGAGACTTCATCATACATCAATATGATGGCGTTGATCCCACTAAAGTCTGGAAGACGATAAAAGAAAACCTACCTGGATTAGATCATTCTATACAAAACTTGCTAAACCAATTAGAACAGACGTAGGGCAGAATAGCGTTCGCTTTGCGCCTCATTAACTTACTTCCATGAACACATACACTGCCGAAGACATTGAAGTTCTCTCAGGGCTCGATCCCGTTAAGCGTCGGCCAGGGATGTACACGGATGTTTCTAAACCTAACCATATTGCTTATGAAGTCGTCGACAATAGCGTGGATGAAGCGCTCGCTGGCTTTGCAACTCATATTGACGTGATTTTGCATGTCGACGGCTCCTGTGAAGTACAAGACAACGGCCGAGGCATGCCGGTCGACCGACATAAAGAAGAGAAAATGTCTGGCGTTGAACTCATTTTAACGAGACTTCACGCGGGCGCTAAATTTTCAAACAAAAATTATCGGTTTTCGGGCGGGCTTCATGGGGTAGGGATCTCAATTGTGAATGCCTTATCCCGTCAACTAGAAGTCTGGGTTAAGCGCCAAGGAAAGCGTTATACCATGCGTTTTGAAAATGGGGAACCGGCTTCTCCTCTTCGAAGCCTCGAAAAAATCCCTCCCAAAGAAACGGGAACCACCATTCGCTTCTGGCCCAATGAACGATATTTTCATACGACCACCTTCTCCCTTCCTGAATTGCGTCATGTTCTTCGCGCAAAAGCCGTATTATGTCCTGGACTCCACATTACTTTTGAAAACAAACTATCGGGGGAAAAGGAAACCTGGTTTTATGAGGAAGGCCTTTCTGCTTACCTAAAAGAGCAACTGTTAGAAGCAGAGACCCCCCCTATTCCCACTTCTCCTATTCAAGTCAACTTTGAAAATGACGAAGAAGCCCTTGCCTGCGCTCTCGTTTGGCTGCCTCAAACTAAAAATCTATGCGGGGAAAGTTATGTGAATCTCATTCCAACACCTCAAGGCGGCACCCACGTCAATGGCTTACGAGCAAGCATAGCGGACGCCATACGGGAATTTTGTGAATTCCGGGCGCTCCTACCTAAAAACCTAAAACTTTCACCCGAAGACTGTTTTGCACATTGCAATTTTGTCCTGTCTGTAAAACTGAAAGAACCTCAATTTACCGGTCAAACTAAAGAACGGCTAACGTCTCAAGAGTGCACTAAATTTGTTTTTAATCAGATGAAAGATCACTTAAGCCTCTGGCTCAATAAAAATTCAGAGGTGGGTGAACAAATTGCAAATCTTGCGATCTACATTGCCCAAAAACGTCAACAGTCTGCACAAAAAGTCACTCGCAAAAAATTTTTAGTCGGGCCTGCTCTGCCAGGAAAGTTAGCCGACTGTATCCGTCAGGACATCCAAGAAACCGAATTGTTTTTGGTGGAAGGCGATTCTGCTGGCGGCTCTGCTAAACAGGCACGCAATAAAGAAACTCAGGCTATTCTCCCATTGCGAGGTAAAATTCTCAATACGTGGGAGCTGACATCCGAAACCATTTTAGCCTCTCAAGAAATCCATGATATTGTCACGGCGCTTGGCATTACACCAGGAAGTGCTGATCTCACTAATCTTCGTTACGGTAAAGTATGTGTGCTTGCCGATGCCGACTCGGATGGGCTTCATATTGCAACCCTGCTGTCTGCGTTATTTGTTCGACATTTCAAGGTATTAGTAGAAAAAGGTCATGTTTTTATTGCGATGCCGCCGCTTTACCGGATCGACATTGGAAATGAAGTTTTTTATGCGTTGAATGAAGAGGAAAAACAAACTCTATTAAGTGATCTCCCTGATACTAAAAAGAAGTCAAAAGTGAATATTCAAAGGTTTAAAGGCTTGGGCGAAATGAGCCCCTTACAACTTCGAGAAACCACCATGGCCCAGGAAACCAGACGCCTGGTTCAGTTAACGATAGCTTCAGGAGATGACACCACAACAACTTTAGACTTACTCTTGGCCCGTGACAGAGCAAGTGATAGAAGACTATGGCTTGAGAAAAAGGGCCAGTTGGCGGATAGGATTTAAGTTAGGATTTAGGATTTAGGATTTGTAGGGCGCAATAGCGTTAGCGTATTGCGCCATTATTATCGATTTTTATGAAAACTTCTCAAGAATCACCTCTTTTTGAACAACAACCATTAAGCCACTTTAGTGAAAAGGCATACTTAAATTATGCCATGTACGTCATTTTAGACCGCGCACTTCCACACATTGCCGATGGCTTAAAACCCGTTCAAAGGCGCATTCTCTATGCCATGAGTGAGCTCGATCTTTTCTCCCCAGCCAAATTTAAAAAATCCGCTCGAACGATAGGAGATGTCATTGGCAAATATCACCCCCATGGCGATCAAGCCTGCTATGCAGCCCTCGCGCTTATGGCTCAACCTTTTTCTTTTCGTTACCCCCTTATCGATGGACAAGGTAACTTTGGAAGTGCAGACGACCCAAAATCCTTTGCGGCAATGCGCTATACCGAAGCACGGCTCACCCGTTATGCCGATAGCTTACTCGGTGAACTTTTAAAAGGCGCCGTTGACTGGCTCCCCAACTTTGATGGAACCTTGCAAGAACCCACTCTTTTGCCCGCACGACTTCCCAATGTACTGTTAAATGGCACCACAGGGATTGCGGTCGGCATGGCAACGGATATTCCTCCGCATAATCTCCGTGAAGTCGTCTCTGCTTGTATCCACCTCCTAGATCATCCAAATGCAACACTTTTAGAACTCACCCGCTTTATTCCAGGCCCGGATTTTCCAACCGAAGCTGAAATTATTACGCCTCCCCGTGATCTACAAACCCTATACGCTTCAGGAAACGGATCCATCCGCCAAAGAGCCATTGTTCAAAAAGAGAACAATAGCATTCTTATTACTGCGCTTCCTTACCAAGTATCCAGTAGTAAAGTGCTCGAGCAAATCGCCGCTCAAATAGAAACGAAACAGCTCCCTATGCTCGTTGACTTGCGAGATGAATCCGATCATGAACACCCCGTTCGCCTTCGTCTGATTTTGCGCTCGAATCGCGTCGAGTTCGAACCCCTCTTAAGTCACCTTTTTGCAACCACCCTCTTGGAACAAACTTACCGAGTCAATTTAAATGTCATCGGACAAAATGGAAGCCCGGAAGTCAAAAATCTCAAAACTATGCTTTCCGAATGGCTGGCCTTCCGCAAGGAAGTCGTCCGGCGGCGTTTACAATTTCGTCTTGAAAAAGTAGACGCGCGTCTTCATATCCTGGAAGGGTTTCTCACCATCTATGCTCACTTGGATAAAATCATCGCACTCATTCGAAAAGAAGACGATCCAAAGCACGCCTTGATGCACCGATTTCACTTGAGTGAAAAACAAGTGGAAGCCATTTTAGAAGTCCGCCTTCGTCAGCTAGCTAAACTGGAAGAAACAAAAATCCGAGAAGAACAAAATGACTTACAAAAAGAAAAAGACATGCTGGAATCTACTTTGAAATCAGCGGCTAAACTCAAAGCACTCATCCGAAAAGAACTGGAAGAAGATCACAGAAAATATGGCGACAACAGGCGCTCCCCTATTGCTGAAAGATCCCCCGCAATGGCCTTTAAAGAGACGGACGTCCTCCCTTCAGAACCCCTGACGCTTATCTTATCCAAACAGGGATGGGTTCGTGCTGCCAAAGGGCATGAGGTTGATTCAGCCACACTCAAATTTAAAGCGGGTGACAACTTAAAAAGTCTTGCAAAAGGGAGAAGCAATCAACCGGTAGTATTTTTGGATTCCTGCGGACGGTCATACACGCTACCCGCACACACCATTGCCGATGCGAGGGGGTTTGGAGAACCCCTAACGGGAAGACTCAAGGCCCCCACCCATGCAGCTTTTGAATATATGCTCATGGAAAAAGAAGAACAATGGATGGTTCTTGCTTCAAGTCGAGGATATGGATTTTTAACGCAAGTTTCTGGCCTGCTCACCAAAAATCGTACCGGAAAGGCGGTGATGAGGCTTGCCCTTAACGCATACCTCTTGTCTCCTCTTTTTGTACCCGATCCAGAGCAAGGCCTCCTCGTCTCCCTCTCTCTCGAAGGGCATCTCCTCGCCTTCCCCATCCGAGAACTCCCCAAGCTCTCAAAAGGAAAGGGCAATAAAATTATTCAAATCCCTAAAAAACGATTTGAAAATAGAGAAGAGCAATTGCTTCATGTAGCAGTCTTAACTGAAAAAGACACCCTTGCCCTTCAAGCAGGGAAGAGAACCCTGACGTTAAATTACTCGGATGTATTAAAGTACCAGGGAAGTCGAGGGAATAGAGGTAATAAACTTCCGCAGGGGTTTCGAAAAGTAGACAACCTTTCTGTTGTCCGGGGATAACCGCGACAGCTATTGCGTCGCACGCTGGGAGCCATTACTGGCTTACTGGCTTACTATAGTCCGGTGTCAGAAAAAAAACATAGTCCACAATTTTGGAATAGCCGTATGAAGGCCTTGCATCGTCTGGGGAATCGATATTCAAGTCTTCTATGTATTTTGTGGAAATAGCAAAGGGAAAGAAAAATCGCTTGTATTCACTAGTGGACATAAAGTATTTAAATGCCTTAAAAGGGCTATAATTAGGCCTCTGCAGCTGCAGTTCATTCTTTCCGCTCAAGGATTCTAATTGAATGGCAGATGTTGTTCGTTGTTTGGAGAGAATTGTGCGAACCGTTGGATAGTCGTCGGGATAAAGTAAACAGTGCCACGCGCCAATGAGTACAATGGTCTTCCCACCATCACGAGGGATTAAGTCGAGTTTGCGTGCCATGTGTTTTTCTCTGTGTATAAAAGGATTTTGATTTCCTTTATCTCTATCGGGTCCTGTATCGGATGGAGTATCAATTGCAATTATTTCGAACCCAAGATCATATGCGTTGAAGAGGAGCGGTCCCCATAATTTTGTTACATAACGTTTGATGGAGTCGTTGTTAAAAACATTAATGTCTTTGCTAGCGACATATAAATCCAGCATTGCCTGATAGTCGTCTGGAAGCTCTATAGCCAGACGCTTTACTCCGTTTTTTGTAAATGTTTTAAAAAGAATATTCAAAACTGCTTCGTCACGAACAGTATGGACTTCCCCAATGAATAAAAAATCTGATTTTTTTAGCAATGCAGTAATTGCGCTGGATACTAATTCTTTTTTTTTGAAGTCGATTAAATCTTGTTTTAAAGGGACCTCGGCCTGCAGGTGTGTCTGAAAAATGATTTCAAGCATGATAATTAACTTGAAAACACATACATTTTTTTTGAAAACAGTCATGGAGTTCTCTAAGTCAATATATTTATTATTTGGTACCCGTTCACCTACCCTCCATGAATGACAAAAAACTCGTCGTTGCGAGCCGTGCGAAGCACGTGGGTAGGCGAACAATTACCCAAAAACTTACGTTACGGTGTGCTACTTCGGTATCGGAAGAATTTTAGGTCCATCCCCCCTTTTTTTCCCCTTCTTCACAAAAATATTGCTAAAAATAATTCTCGCCCTTTGTATATAAGGTGCACTCACATCATAAATTTCATAATTGGAGCCTGGGTTTATTTTCTTTAAAGATTCAGCCCCTCCCTCATACCGCGAAGCATCCACAAAAGTAGTCACATTCCGAGTCATCGTCCCAAAACCACAAGCGGAGATGGTGACCGTATCGGCAATGCTTGCCGTCGGTAAAATGGCCGGTCCTTTTATTGTAGGATTAACCGTCGCAAATACTTGAATGACATCGTCAGCAACACTGTATTGAATTTTACTTATTACCACATCCCACACAGGGCTGGATACGTTTAAGGATACATGAAACGAATGCTCCTGCGTGGGAAGCCCCGATGGACAGGCTATTGCATTTCCAACAGCAAACAAGGCTAGCATACTCAAAATATATGTTCTATCAATAGCTCTCATAATCTTCTCCTCACTTATTGAGGTTACTCGTTCCCACGCAGAGCGTGGGAACGAGTAACCAACTTTATGGTGGACCGCTCGCAAAAAACGCTCGCTTTGTCCACCCTACAAAAACTAAATCCTAAATCCTCACTCTATATCGTCCCCGCTCTCTTAAAATCCCCCCCGGAACGCCTTCAAAACAAACCGGAATGGTTTTGTTCTTAGGCGAATTGATTTCTCGCACAGAACGATACACCCCAAAATGGAGATGCGGGACACACAACCACCCATTCTTGGCCGTCACCGCAATCCGCTCTCCTTTTTCAACCTCTTCCCCCACCTGAACTTCGCTTTTAACGTGCACATACTGCGCGATTGTGCCGTCTCTATGACGCACTCGAATGTAATGTCCGAAATGCAAGAATTTTGAATCACATCCCCCGCCCTCATATGGCTCCCAAATTCCAATCACCTTTCCTGCTTCTGCAGCAACTACCGGCGTTCCAATGGAAACCCCAAAATCCCATGAGTAGCTCTCTCCTGGAAGACTATGCGAAGGCTGTCCAAAAGCGCCTTGGACAATGGTAAATCGCGTATTGTCTAAAAGCGGAACCCTTACTTTTTTAAAACCTTCCCTCTCGGCAGAAGATGCAGATTCGTAACCATTAGACAGTAATGTACACCCTACAAATAAAACGCTGACAATTGCTAAAGAAACAGTTCTATTTAGTACCATCAAACAAAGAGTGTGAAGCCCGGATGGGCGCTGCCCAAGATCTTTCTACTGTCGTGCCAGTAAGGGAAATCTTTTTTCACGCACCTTGCAAGGTTTTCCATGAACCTTACATTATGGAAAGGCACCACGGATAAAAGATTTCCCGGGCAAGCTTGCCCGGGATGACAGTTCAATAAATTATCTAGCGCCTGCTAAAACAGTTTTAAGGTACCCAGTAGCCTCATCGTAAGCTACTTTGTCGGTAGAAATAGCCAACCCTATCACCTGTTGATAGGCAGAAGCTGCCTCTTTGCTCTGACCCGCAGATACCAAGGCTCTCGCTTTAGTAATTTGAGCATACAAATCTCCTGGGTAAGCAACGGCAAATTGCTCTGCATACTTAGCGGCTTCCTTCCAATTTTTCAGCTGCCATTCGCTGTTAATCAATCGCGTAAAGGCTTGATAATGCGTTCCACGAGAAGCTTCAATCAAACCTCGCGCAAATTGTGAAACATCTTGATACTTAGCTAAGTTCCAAGAAAGTTCCATCGCAGCAAATCGAGCGCTGATATTATTGGGGTTCTCTGAAATAGAATTTTTGTAAGACTCTATTGCCTCTGGATACTTCCCCTGCATAGCAAGAAGTTGTGCATAACGAATGTGTGCAACTTCACCTGTATTCAGCAATTGTTTTTTCACTAGTTCTGCCGCACCAGGATAGTTTTTCGCAACTTCTAGCCCATATACCTCAGTCCAGATTTTTGTTGGATCAGTCACCGCCGCAGACACCATACTGACAAACGACAGTAACAACACAGTAAGAAATAAACGCATCGTTCACCTCCTTAGTTGAGTTAATGTTTTCCTTTAATAGTGCAGAAATGCACCCTATATCTCCCTCCATTACCACTTCTTAGCCACGCTCAAATACAGTACATCATTGGCGTAGTTGTCATTCAGTGTCCTTTGACGGTAATGAGCACGAGCCGCCAAAACCATAAAGCTCATATCCTGAGGTAACTTCCATTCCAACCCAAATGCCGTCGCATCCGTTTGAGTATCGCCCAAGCTATAGACAGCGGCTGCATCCTGGTCAACCGGGTGAATGCGTTTACCCCACACATAGCCCAGTTGAAAATTATTCAATTTCAGGAAATTATCGGGCGAGAGCCAGTGCGTCCATTTAACTTCCAATGCCTCCGTATCGTCGCTTCCCTGAACTCGACTGGGATTACTCGGATTAATGAAATATCCCCGCGCTTGTATCCAATCAAAACCTTGATTGACTCCAATTCCAAGTGTCGGCGTATATTGGCGAATAAATAACTCTTTTTTATACGAAGAACGGGCATACCCAAAATCCGCATAAAATGTTTTAGTATGATTGAGGAATGAGACTTGGGGCGCCCATACCCTCACTTCATCACTAAAGTCACTGCTGTCTTGGTTATCATTGAAGTAAAAATCGAGCCGCGTCGTGATTTTCCCCGGCAACCAATCCGGAAACACACTCACCTTGCCTGACGCATATAAATTGCTCCCATAAATGTTATTCGTAAAACCAGAGTCAAAGTCTACATGGGAATATTCATACCCCAGCGTCAATCCGGCACGGTCCCGGTAATCTCCCCCGAATAAAATACCGGCACTCGAGATATTGTTCCGAAACTCTGAACCCCTATAATCGCCGATGGTGCCCTGCAATGTCGTGGAAAACGCCCAGTTATCTTCCGACCGACTAGTGGCAGAAAAGAAAAGTAATAAACTCCCTATCAAAAGGAGTCTGCATAATTGCGATCGTTCTAAAAGAGAGCTCATGTATACCTCCTTGTTGTTCTCGTTGTTCTCGTTCCCACGCTCTGCGTGGGAACGAGAACTTCGCCAAAAAACACACAACTAAAAAAAGTATAGAACTACAATGTAGATTTTGTCCAATTTTTGGACGGGCTTATTCATACCAAGTGGTAAATCCTTCCACAGACACTCGCTCTGTTCGATATTGATTGATAGGCTCACGCAAATCAGGATACCCCATCGAAACCCCACAAAGCAGAAGACATTCTTTACTTAAGTTTAAACACTTTCTCACAATATCCGGATATTCGGCCATAGAAGCCTGAGGACAGGTTGCAAGCCCAAAGTTAAGCGCACCCAGCATAATGTTTTGGATAAACATCCCCATATCTATCCAAGCCCCCTTTTCCATAACCGTGTCTACAAAAAAAAGTAATCCGATGGGCGCTCCAAAGAAAGAATAGTTTCGATTCCAAGCTTCCTCTCTTCTTACCGTATCCTCTTTTTCAATTTCTAAGGAATGATACAAAGCATAACCACAATCTTTGCGACGGGACTTGTAAGGCTCCACCCACTGAAGCGGATAATAAGCATAATCTGGATTTTGAGGCACCCCCTGTGCCCGCGCTTCTAGAATGGCACGAGTAATTGCTTGCTTGGTTTTTTCTGCAACAACTGCAACTTTCCACGGTTGAATATTGGCACCCGAAGCTGCCCACCGAGCAGCATCCAAAATATGTGTCACTGTTTCTCGCGACACCGGTTTATCCAAAAATGCACGTGTAGAAGCCCGTTTTTTAATGGCATCGATGATGTTCATGTTCGTTCCTTTTTTGTAATGCCTCACTACAATGATGGAAAGGGTGGTTTACTGTGTATTTTCTGCTGCCTTTGCGAGCGTCCCCGAGCGACGTAGAATTTTTCAGGTAAAAATGCAGGATGCATTTTTAGCACACCTGAGGCAGGATGCCGAATGTGTGCGACCTGAAAAATTCCAGGAGCGCAGGGGACTTTTAGCGAGCAGCAGGCAGCAGAAAATACACAGTAAACCACCCATCAGCGAAGAATTACCCTTTGTTTAATCTCTTCCGCAATGGCCTGTATATCAAGAATACCTGCTTCTGTTCCACAATACAGAACGTGCTTTTTTTCTTCTTCTGTAAAAGGTTCTTTCGTTTTTAATTGCGCATGAAGAACCGTAATCGTAGCCTCTGAAGGATCTTGTAAACGTTCCATGCGACTTTTTATACGCCCTTCACATACTTCTTGCGAAGCTTCGCAGCGCATGATCACCCAAGGAACCTGACTAGCCTTTGCCAACTCTTCAAATGGATAACGGTCGCCCTGCTTCAAAAAAGTTGCATCGAGAATAACTGAAAATCCTGCTTTTAAAATACACTCTGCAAGCGTTCGTAATCTTTGAAAAGTTTTACGATGAACAGAAGGCGTATAAAGATTTTTACCTGCCACTCCCCGACTATTGGCTTCTGCCGCAATTCCAAATAAACGTTTTCGCTCTACATCCGAGCGTAGACGTATCGCTGACAAGTGTTCAATAAGGCCTTCTGCAAGCAAGGACTTCCCAGAGCCCGAAACCCCATACATCATAATAAGGAAGGGGTGAGAGGGACGAACCAAGACTGTCGCCAGTGTAAAATATTTTTGATAATTTTTATAAAGCTGTTTTCGTTCTTTTTCTTCGCTTCCCTGCCCCCGCCTAAGCATGGAAATTTTAGCACGCACCATGGCCCGATAAGACGTGTAATACTTGAGAAGCGCTATGCTCTCATAATCCCCTGTTCTTTCAAGATATCGGTTGATAAAAAGGGAGGCATGGCCTTCTTGCCCACGACTTTTAAGGTCCATAAATAAAAAAGCCGCATCGCTGATGCTATCAATCCAGCGATAGTTCGGATTAAATTCAATACAGTCAAAGACACATAAGGCGTCCCCTACTTTTGCAATGTTCCCAAGATGAATGTCCCCATGACACTCTCGGATGTGCCCTTTCACTTTTCGGCGGCCAAAGAGGGGTTTCAATTGCTCGTATTCTTGGTCAGCCCATTCTTTATGAGCATGCAAATGACGAATAGCCTTCCGATCAGTTAAAAGCGGTTCGATAATTTTATAATTATCCGTAACGGGCTTCTTAACATATTCTGCAGTCCCAAAAGGACTTTCCGAAGGAGCTTTTTCAATGGTGCTGTGGAACTGTGCAATCGTGTCAGCCAGCCCAAAATTGAGCGCTGCCGTATACAACCCTTTTACAAGCAAATTATCGAGTAAATCCTCTTGATTAAATTCGATCATTTTAACCGCATACTCGATAACAGAGCCTTTGCCAGCTAAGTTGGGGTTATCTTCCGTACCATAAATGGCGATAACAGAATGATAAATAAGAGGCGCCAACCGACTATTTAAACGAATTTCTTCCTCACAACAAAAGTGACGTCTCTCGAGCGTAGAAAAATCCAGAAACCCAAAACACAGTGGCTTTTTGATTTTATAAGCAAACGGCCCTGTTAAAAGAATCCATGAAATATGCGTTTCAAAAACGCGAAAGCGAGTAACGGGATGTTCAAACAGGGAAGGGTTTTGAAGCGCTTGAATGAGCGGGCTGTCCATAGATTATTTTCCTTTTTAAATTTCTTTAAAAACCTCACAAACCGCCCGAATCGTTTTGTTCAGGATTTTATCGTCATGTGCCGCAGAAACAAAGGCACTTTCAAAAGGAGAAGGCGGAAAATAAACCCCTTTTTTGAGTAACCCATGGAAAAATTTTCGATAGATTTCTTTGTCTACGTCTTTTACATCTTGGTAGTTTTGAACAGCCGCTCGCTGGGTAAAAAATAGGCTGAACATTCCAGGCACATGATGGATAACCAGTGGGATACCCCACCGCTTAGCAGACTCACTTAAGGCATTGGCCAAGTCTGTCGTCGATTTTTGCAAGGCTTCATAGAAACCCGGCTTAACAATTTCAGCTAAGGTTGCAAGACCTGCCGCCATCACAACAGGATTACCGGACTGTGTGCCCGCTTGATAAACAAGGCCGTGAGGCGCGAGTTCCTGCATGAGTTTTGCCGCACCCCCCAGTGCACCAATAGGCAACCCTCCTCCTATGATTTTCCCGAGCGTGATTAAATCAGGATGGACATTATAGAGTGCTTCCGCTCCATGCAAACCCACCCGAAAACCCGTCATCACTTCATCGAATATTAGAAGCGACCCATATTGGTCACATAACACTCGGAGAAGAGACAGAAATTCTTCTGTGGCAGGAATGCAGCCCATATTGCCGGCAATGGGTTCTACAATAATGGCAGCGATCTCATTGCCACGCTGCCTGAAAGCTTCTTTGACTTGCGCCAGATCGTTAAATTCAAAACTCTGAGTCATCTCTGCTAACGAAGAAGGAACGCCTGGCGAACTTGGGATCCCACAGGTTAAAACCCCCGATCCGGCCGAAACGAGTAGAGAGTCTGAATGACCATGGTAACAACCTGTAAATTTAATGAGCCGGTCGCGCTTCGTGATCGCTCGCGCAAGCCGAATGGCCGTCATGGTTGCCTCTGTTCCAGAATTGACGAAGCGCAGGCGCTCTATAGAAGGAAGAAGTTCACGAATTTTTTGAGCAAGCTGAGTTTCGTGTACACTGGGTGCGCCATAAGCCAAACCCTCCGCACACGCTTCGCGAATAGCTTCCACCACCCTTGGGTGAGTGTGACCCAGAACCATAGGGCCCCAGGCACCCACATAGTCTATATAGGTACGGCCATCTTCATCCACACATTCTGCACCGTGCGCACGTTTAAAAAAAATGGGCGTGCCACCCACACCTTTGAACGCACGAACCGGTGAATTGACCCCCCCAACTAGGATTTTTTTTGCTTCTTCAAAGAGAAATTCCGAACGAGAAAACATGCGAGAGATCATACCATTCGAGCGCTGTGTCCGTCATCTCGCAATCTGACCTACAAAACTCGAACAGGAATTGCATCTCATGTATATTTACAAGTAGACATTACGTTTTCTTCAAAACTTTTTTATTTTAGAAGGGTATCAAATAAAAGGGGGTTTTATGCAAGCCACTATACTGCGCGCGGTATAGCTCCGCCAAAAGCCGTATTGAGTGCGCTTACGCTTGATCTGCGTGTTGACTCACTGGAAAATCTAACCGAAGGATAGAATTCGTTGACTCATGATGCGTCTAACCGCTCGCCAAAAATTATACTACAATATTTAAAAGCCTATTAACAGGGTGCTTTTTAACTTTAAAATAT
This sequence comes from Gammaproteobacteria bacterium, assembly GCA_016207405.1. Classification (GTDB taxonomy): domain Bacteria; phylum Pseudomonadota; class Gammaproteobacteria; order JACQPQ01; family JACQPQ01; genus JACQPQ01. The sequence continues at coordinate 18,768 of JACQPQ010000044.1, forward strand.
CATTATGCCCTTAAAAACCCTAGGCCCAAAAGCCGCCCAGTTCATTGCCGAGCTTTATGAGCAAAGTCGTCCCGTTTTTAGCCTTGAAGAAGCTAGAAAAGTCACGGGGCTTCATGAAAAAAGCGCTAGAAACTTTTTAGCTGGCCTAGTAAAACGGGGCGTGGTGACACGCCTTCGCCCTGGTCTTTATAATCTGGTTCCCTTTGAACTTGGCCATGAAAACCAATATATGAACGACCCCTTCATCATAGCACGAGAGTTAGTGAGGCTTTCTTACCGAGTTAAATTTCAAAAAGCTTATCAACAATCCCCCTATTACCTGTCCCATGCCTCTGCCATGCAAATTCACCAGATGGTAACGCAGCCTTCATTAGTAATTGTTACCTCTACAACCAGGGCTATTAAAAACCAAGATATTTTGGGCATGACGTTTCGCTTTGTACACTGCAAGCCAAAGGATTTTTTCGGGGTAGAGGAATCCTGGGTGGCCAAAACGGAAAAAATCACCGTGAGCGACCTTGAGCGCACCATTATTGATGGCTTAAAGCAACCAGAGTACTGTGGTGGGCTAACTGAAGTGGCCAAAGGGTTATGGATTAAAAAAGACGCTGTAGAAGTTCACAAACTTATACAATATGCTTTGAAGCTAAACATCGGTGCTGTGATCCGGCGGTTGGGGTTTTTATTAGAATTATATGAGTTCAATGCGGCACCAGAAATTCAAAGATTACGAGAGCACTTAACGGATACTTATATGCTACTTGACCCAGGCGCTCTTAGAGAGGGGAAATTTATGGCCAAGTGGCGTTTGAGATTGAATGTTTCCTCAGAGGAACTATTGAATGCAACCAGGACCTAAACATGATCCCTCAAAAAAACATTTCTCAGATTTCTAATAAAATTTCCAAGTCAAGCGGCAAAAGAATTCCTGAATTTGTCATAGAGCGCGATTATTGCATTGCTTGGTTCTTGGTGGCCTTATCGCGTTCTTCGGTGGCTAAGCAGTTGGCCTTTAAAGGGGGGACAGCCTTACGACGCTGTTATTTTCCAGATTATCGATTTTCAGAAGATCTGGATTTTACACTGACGGTCAATAGTCCGATTGAAAAGATTCTTCATAACTTGGAACCAGTTTGCCAGCAACTTAAGGACCTCATGGGTGGACAGTTTTATATCAGCCGCAGGGAAGTCCAGAGACATATTAACTCATTCACATTCTACCTCGCGTACGAAGGACCACTGCCCGCGCAAACACAAACGAAAGAGGTTAAGGTAGATATTACCCTCACGGAATGCTTGGTTTTTCCATTGCAATCACGCCCTATTCTAAAAAGTTATTCAGAATATTCAGATTTTCCGGAGCGTGATAGACTGTCAGCCTATTCCCTAGAAGAAATCGCGACCGAAAAAGTGGTTGCTCTTTTAGATCCAGCTCGGAATGAGCCCAGAGATTTATTTGATATCTGGTACTTGACGATACACGAGGGCATCGCGCTGGACGATTTAATTCCCGCTATTTCGGAAAAATTGGCTTTCCGAAAAAAAAATCTGAATGGCTTTAAAGATAGTCTTGCAACTAAAGAATCCCGTTACAGTAAAGCCTGGGAGCAGCGACTTTCCACACAAATGGGAAACCTCCCAAGGTTTGAAACGGCATTTAGAGCGGTTCAGCGTGCCTTTAGGCAAGCTGAACTTTAAGGTAGCATGCCAAAGAGATGTTCAAATAACTCAAAACCGATAATCCACCCCCACACTCGTGGTCTTGGTGAGATAATCTTGCCGAGCAATATTGGAATGATGGTTGGAATAAAAATACTGAGCATACAGATCAAAGTGTTGAGGAAACTTATAAGTATATCGAATAACGGCAGAGGTTATATCGTCTTTTCGGTTACGTGTGATTTGGATTAAATCTCGCCCATCAAAGTTAGCTCCGCCAAAAGCCGTATGTCATAGCGATTTTAAAATGTCCCCTCTTTAGCGATTTTAAAATCGCTATGACAATTGCTATGACAATTGCTATGACATTTTTAATCAGAAAACACTCACTGCTATTCTTTTAAAAGGGGACATTTTAAAATCGCCATGACAACCGCTTTTGGACTTACGAAGATGCCGTGTCAGAGAACGGGTCCATTTCATTGGATTCAAGCGATAGCTGCGAATCCAATATTTCCTCTAGGATGAGATCATTCATAATGAGTCCACATTCGAATTATCTTTACAGTCTTTACTTCTGGAAAAACTTGATACACCAATCGATGCTGAATATTTATTCTTCGAGAATAAGCGCCCTTAAGATCTCCAAGAAGTTTTTCGTAGGAAGGAGGATTCTGAAGAGGATTTTTCCTAATTATTTCTAAAAGAACTTCAACTTTTGAACGAAAATTTACTTTTGAAATCTTTTTTGCATCTTTTGATGCTTGATGAGTAAAGACTAATTTCCAATTTACCATTTTAAGACTTTACTGCATTTTTCAAGTGGAGTGTTTAGCCCTTTACGAATGGATTCACGCATTCCAGGAAGAGAGATAAGATACAGCGTTTCTTGTATGGAGCACCAATCTTCTTCAGAAATAAGAATGGCATTATGTCGTTTACCCGTAATTTGAATCGGTTGATGCGTTGACGCCGTTTCATCTAAAAGATGGTAAAGTTTTGACCGTGCTTCACTTGCCGTTAATGTTGTCATTTTAATGAACCCCTATTAAAACCGTACGCTTTTACGTTCCGTTTGTCAAAGTAATGCCTCACTTAAGGGTCCATCAAAGATGGGATGCCAAAATGAGCAATATATTCCTTGACTGACCCTAAGCACCTTCACTTAAAATATCCAGGTATTTCTGATAAACATAAATTTTATTACGGGTTTTGCCGGTTACTTCTTTGACAGTACCCAGATCTGCTAAATGATGTAGCGATTTATTAGCGGTGGGTAATGTAATTTTGCAATGTTTGACAACTTTTTTAGCTTCTGTAATAGGATATTTCTGCAAATAATGATGGACAATCAAAGTAGAAGCGGAAGGTTTACCAATTGTCTCTATATTTTTTCGATCTTCCGTAAAAAGTTTTAAAATCATTTGCGCGGTCGTAACCGCTTGATCTGCAGTTTCGATTACACCTTTCAGAAAGAATCGAATCCATTCTTCCCAATCACCGGTTTCACGTACAAGTTGCAGATGGTCATAGTAGGCTTGCCGATGCGTTTTAAAATATAAGCTAAGGTAAAGCATGGGCTGGTGCAGGATGCTTTCTACACATAAAATAAAAGTGATAAGAAGGCGTCCTAATCGTCCATTACCATCTAAAAATGGATGGATCGTTTCAAATTGGTGATGTGCCAATGCAGCCTTAACTAACACAGGAAGCGTAACGGTTTCATCATGTAAAAAATTTTCAAGCGCCCCTAATAAATCCATCAGTCTTTCTGGCGGCGGGGGAACAAATTTTGCATTGCCAGGTCGCGTACCACCGATCCAATTTTGTGAACGGCGAAATTCACCAGGCTGCTTTCCACTACCGCGACCTTTGCTTAACAATACTTCATGCATTTCACGAATTAAACGTAATGATAAAGGAAAGCCGCCTTGAATCCGCTTTAAGCCATGCTCCATTGCAGCAACATAATTTGAAACTTCGACTATATCCTGATTCGGTACGCCAGCTACTTCATTGCTTTCATATAATAAGAGATCTGAAAGTGAGGATTGTGTCCCTTCAATTTGCGAGGATAAAACCGCTTCTTTCCTGATATACATATATAAAAATAAAGAAGGATCGGGCAAAAGAATACTTAACCCATCTAGGCGACCAAGCGCAATGTTCGCTCGGTCCAGTAAAGGATGGATTTTCTGCATCTCGATAGCCGGTATTGGCGGTAAAGGCTTAGGCGCATAGGAAGTGTAGGTTTCTCCTGCAACCGAGTACTTGATATATTCACCCATTCGCTCTGGAAATACTGTCATTTTGACCTCCATAATAAAGAAAATTAGCTTTTCGTTTATTAACGATAATTCTAACTAAAAGAAGTTTATTAAGGAATGATGTTAATAAAGAAAAATGCTATTTTCTTTATTATGCCTCTTTCAAAACATTGTTTGAGGCACGGGTGACGGTTAAAGTGTTGAACGAAGTCCATCCTACAATTTGCCAATAGCCTCTATTCGTAACGCGCGGATCGCATTGCCGAGTGCAGAGCCCGAAAGGCTTTTGTCCTTCACATGCTGTGCAGAAATGACCGAACCCGCTTGAAAAGCCGCACGAAAGGTGTGAACCGCTTCGGTCGCATCACGAGAAGGGATGATCCCCTGCCCTATCGCGCAACAAACATTTAAAAATTGGAAAAACCGCTCAGGCCGACGAAAAGCATCCAACTTTTCCAGTATGCCATAGATCTCTTCTGCATCCCCCTTCTCCGCCGCTCGGACATAGAAAAAATAATATCGAATCCCTAAAAGCGCTAAAGCACCATAAAGACGAGGCGCACAGATCCGCCTGCAAAAAGTTCTAAGCCTTGTCGCCGCCTCCTTGGCTTCTATCCCTTCGCCCTGCCCACATTTTTTCTCGTTCCTACGCAGAGCGTGGGAACGAGAAAAAGTTTCCACGCTCTGCGTGGAGACGAGAAACCCACATTCAAAAACAAGGGCCGCAAATCGAACAACCGGATCGCCCGTTATGCGAACCGCTTGCTGCAACATTCTAAGAGCACTCTCTCCTCTCCTCTCATGGCTATCATGCCCTACAGGCATTGAAAACAATGCTTCTAATTCTGGAAATATCTTCCCTAAAGCCTCGCACTGTCTTAAAACCAAAATAAACTGTTCAGGATGGGGTTCTCTTAAAGCCGTTTCAAACTCTTGCCATACACGCTCCATCACCAAAGCGTCCACTTCGCCCAAATGCCCCATGCGCTTCATTAACAGAAGGGTCTCTTCCGCAACTTTAAATCCCAAAGCATGGTATCGCGCAGCAAATCGAGCCACTCTAAGCACCCTGACGGGATCTTCCACAAAGCTAGGAGAAACATGACGAAGCACTCTCGCTTTTAAATCATCACCCCCACCAAAAAGGTCAATGAGCTTCCCATGGGAAGTTTCAGCCATCGCATTGATAGTCAAATCTCGACGCTTAAGATCTTCTTCCAATGTAACCGAAGGATTGGCATTAAATTGAAACCCCTGATACCCCGCACGGATTTTGCGCTCCGTCCGGGCAAGCGCATACTGTTCATGCGTTTTTGGATGCAAAAAAACCGGAAAATCTTTTCCAACAGGCTTAAACCCTTTCGCGGTCATTTCTTCGGGAGTTGCGCCTACTACCACATAATCCCGTTCTTTAACAGATAACCCAAGAAGTTTGTCTCGAACCGCTCCGCCTACTAGGTAAATTTTCAAGTTAAAAGATCCTTCCCAACCAATTTTCAATAATTAAGATTTCAATAGCAACCAATAACGCTGCCACTTTCCATCGCAGCGCGGCCATAGCCTTTAACCGTTCCACTGGCCAGGCGCCCCGCTTTGCAAAGTAACGGACTAAATAAGGCCAGACGACAACCAATACCACAATAAAACTGAACCGCAGAAAAGTTAAAAAGACTTTATAGGTTTCTAAAACGCCTCCCTCGCCTGTCCAAATTTCCCCTTTCCAAAAGAATAACCCCAAGGCGAGCAAAAGAGCTAAAAGAAAAAATCCTGAAAACCAGAGTATTTGTTTAAATCGATGTTTCATAGACTTTTACTCCATGGTGGACCGCTCGCAAAAAGCGCTCGCTTTGTCCACCCTACAACTAAACCCTAACCCCTAAACCCTAACCCCTAAACCCTAACCCCTAAACCCTAAACCCTAACCCCTAATTCCTATATAATAGCCTCCTTTATGAAAGCCTGTATCCAACTACTGATTTCTTTTGCTTTATGTGGAATAGTGACCGCGACGGATGCAGCCAATAAACCACTTGAGACCCTATCTTCCCATATTGCTAAGCGTCCCAAAATAGGCCTTGCACTCTCAGGCGGCGGCGCACGCGGATTTGCCCATATTGGCGTTTTAAAAGCACTCGAGGAACTGCACATCCCTGTCGATTACATTGCAGGCAGCAGTATGGGCGCAGCCATAGGTGGCTTGTATGCCTTAGGCCTCTCCCCTCAAACTATGGAAGAAGAAGTACAAGCCATTCCCTGGGAAACCGTATTTAATCAAACCGCCCAAAAAGAATATATTTCCCTTCGAAATCGCCAACAACGTCGCCGATATTTTTTGAACTGGGAAATCGGCGTAGACCGGAAAGGTAAACTCACCAATCCAGCGAGTGTCTTGTGGGCTGAAGAATTCATGCTGATTTTAAAACGCCTAACTCGCGGAACCAAAGAAACAGATTTTTCAAAATTTCCAATCCCTTTTCGTGCAGTCACAACCGATCTCAATCAAGCTAAAACCGTCATTTTAGATAAAGGCGACCTCGCTTTAGCCCTCAGAGCCTCCATGGCTGTTCCTTCCATTTTTGCACCCGTTCCCTTTGAAGGACATCTCCTGGTTGACGGAGGTGTTTTGAATAACCTTCCGGTTGATGTTGTCAAAGCTATGGGAGCAAACGTCGTCATTGCCATCAACATTTCTACCCCCCTTGAACAAGTAGAAGCCGACAGTTCCTTCTTTGAAATTGCAAAGCAATCGATCGATGTAGCCCTCATTCAAAACACTCGGCACGCCCTTGAACAAGCGGATTTGGTGATTACGCCAAAACTCGACTCATTTTTTTTTGAAGACTTTGGCAAAGCGGATGCGATTATTCAAAAAGGTTATGAAGCATTGTCTCAAAAAGCCATCTGGTTACACGCCCTTGCTTTACCAGCAGCCGAATACGAAAAAGTGCTTGCCAAACGCACTCCCCCACCTATTGTTTCTGTTTTTGAACCACAATTTGTACAGTTTGTAGGAAACAACCGGACGCATTCTCAACTCTTACACGGCCAGGTCGACTCTCTCACTGTAAAGCCGGTCACAACTGACGAAATCGAGCAAGCGATTCGAAAAATGATGGCTTTAAATGATATTCAGCATATCAACTACCAAATCGTAACCGGGAAAAATGGGCAACAAGGGATTAGTTTCGAAGTCACTGAAAAACCTTGGGGCCCACACTATTTTCGATTTGGCTTTAATACCACTGCGACTTTTGGCAAAGATCCACTCTTTCAAGGTCTTTTAAAACATGAATGGCTGAACGTCAATCGATATGGCGCCGAATGGCACAATGAAGTTATTCTCGGCTCCAAGTTTTTACTCGCCAGTGCTTTTTACCAGCCCATCGACTTCAAACGCCGATTTTTTATAGAGCCCTATACCCGTTGGACCGAAGAAAATCACCCCCACTTTCAAGGAGATGATGAAATTACGCGCCATACGATAGAACGTTATTATTTTGGATTGGATGTCGGTATGAACTTTAAAGAAGTTTCAGAACTGAGGGGCGGCATTCTACACACGAGTGGCAGAGAAAAATTAAGAGTCGGCGATCCGACTTTCCCAAAACAGAAGGTCAATAATACTGGCCTTAGGCTAGCCTATTTGTACGACTCCCTTGACGACCCTAATTTTGCAAAACAAGGTACCCACTTGTCTTTACAAGGACTTTTTTATAGACCTTACTTTGACGAAACTCCTCATTATCAGATCATCGACTTTTATGGAAGGCGCCACTTTAAATTAGGAAAAGAAGGCTCGCTCATTTCTGATCTTCGATGGGGAACCATAAATGGCAAAAATATCCCCACTTATGAAGCCTTCTTTTTTGGAGGTATCAATGATTTTGCAGGATTTAAAGAAGGACAGCTCACCGGTCGCTATGCTTTTATCGCACGCGTGGGTGGAATGACACCCCTCTATAACAATCCACTTTCCATTAACGACAACTTAAAACTACTCACTTTCTTCCATGCAGGAAAATTATGGGAAAACGCCAATCAAACCAATCTTGAAAAATTTAAGTTGGGGGCATTAGGCGCTTTAGTCTGGGATACGCCCTTTGGCATCGTCTTGGCGGGCGTAGGTTACACAGATCTCGGGCATGTACGGTATTATCTTTCTCTCGGTAATTTGTTTGAACGGTATCCTTAAAAATAGACGCTTAGTCCCCGAATGGGCAGAGCAAAAAGCCGTCTTGTTGGTTTGGCCCCATGCAGAGTCCGACTTCAAAGACGACCTTCCTGCCCTAGCCCGTATTTATAGCGACCTCGCCTATTGGATTACCCAGTATGAAATGGCATGGATCATCTGCTTTGATGAAGTCCATCAACACGCCGTACAAAACTGCCTAGAGAAAAGGGGGGTTCACCTCTCCCGCTGTCAGTTTTTCCAGATCCCCACAAACGATATTTGGGTGCGAGATTTCGGCCCTTTATGCGCACAAACGAGTGACGGCGAAGAGTTCTGGCTTTGCTTCCAATTCAACGGATGGGGAGGGAAATATCCTTATACGCTGGATAACCAAGTGAGTTTGAAGTTATCTCAAGAACTTAAAATAAAAAACACTCAATTCATCTCCTTCATTTTAGAAGGCGGCGGAATTGAAACGGATGGCGAAGGGTCACTCCTTGCCACCTCTTCATCTATTCTAAATCCCAATCGAAACGGTGCACTCTCTCAAAAAGAAGTGGAAGCGATACTCAGTCGGACGCTTGGCGTAAACCGTATTCTTTGGCTAAACGAAGGGTTTCTTCAGAATGATGATACCGATGGCCATATTGATAACCTCGCCAGATTTTGCAATAAAACAACTCTTTGCTATACCGCGTGCCAAAATCCAAAAGATGAGCATTTCAGAGCCCTGGCTCTGATGGAGCAAGCGCTTCGGGCCGGAGTACCCCAATACCACCTCATCCCCCTCCCCCTCCCTCATCTTCAAATCAACGGCCAAAGACTCCCTGCAAGCTATGCAAATTTTTTAATTATTCAGAATGCGGTTCTCGTTCCACTATTTAACCTCCCCACAGATCAGATCGCCCTTGCACAGATCACAAAAGCCTTTCCCACCCGAAAAGTGATCGGAATTGAATGTACTGCTCTTCTCAAACAGTATGGCGGTTTACACTGCGCAACCCGCCAGCTACACTTTATGAGATGAAGCTCATATTTGAATTTGTTCCGCTCCTCGCCTTTTTTGTCGCTCTCGTGAAAGCCGATTTATATGTCGCGACACTTGTTTTTCTGATTGCCTTGCCACTTCAAATGGCGTGTTCATGGGTTTGGACTAAACGAATCGAAAAAATACAGATCATAGTTCTTGTCATTGCGATTCTCCTGGGAGGAACCACCCTTATTCTTCGAGATCCACTGTTTATTAAGTGGAAGCCTACCGTCGTCAACTGGTTGTTCACCTGTATTTTTTTGGGCGGACAATGGTTTACCAAAAACCCACCCATTAAACGACTGTTGGGCAAACAACTTCAACTGCCGCCTACCGTGTGGTCAACTTTAAATATCAGTTGGGCCGTATTTTTCTTCCTGCTCGGCCTCGCGAACCTTTATTTTGCCTATCAGTTTGACACGCTCACCTGGGCCAAGTTTAAAGTATTTGGAAGTTTGGGACTCACTTTGCTATTTGTGGCAGGACAAGCGTTATTCCTTGCACACTTTTGTAGGGTGGACAAAGTGAGCGAAGCGAGCGGTCCACCAACTCAAGTAACGAGTAGTCCACCCACTCAATCTGACGAGCCCAGCGATGCTTGAACATGCCGAATACATTAAATTCTTTGCTGCCCTCCTTGCTATCGTTAACCCGCTTGGCACGATCCCAATTTTTTTAGATCTTACCCTCCATCAAAGCACTCCTCTTCGACGCAAAACAGGGAGCATGGCGACATGGACGTGTGCTTTGCTTCTCTTATTTGTGCTCATATCCGGTGAGTTTTTGCTTCAGGTTTTTGGGATCACCATCGATTCCTTCCGAGTAGCTGGAGGATTACTGATTTTGCTAATGGCGATTTCCATGATGCAGGCGCACATGAGCGAGGTCAAACAAACGCCGGATGAAGCCCAAGAAGCCACTTTAAAAGAGCAGGTTGGCGTCATACCACTTGGCATTCCGCTTCTTGCAGGACCTGGAGCAATCAGTACGGTGATCTTATATACGCACAGAGGTCATGGCCTTTTACATCTTTTGGTTTTATCCCTCATTACGCTTATTGTATCTTTCTTGGTATGGCTATCTTTTTATATGGCTCCTTTGGCAGTTAAGGTTTTAGGTCAAACGGGGATTAATATTTTTACCCGTATGATGGGGCTTATTATGGCGGCGGTTGGAATTGAATTTATTACCAATGGACTTAAACAACTGTTTCCTGGGTTGATTTGAGAAAATATGAAATGGTATCCGTATTTCGTACTCTGCATGCTTCTCACTGCCTGTCAGACGTTCACGCAGATTTCGCTTTCCTTCTCAGAAAGCCAAGTCGAGGCGTGGACTGCAAAATCATTTCCCATTCAAAAACAAGACAAACTCTTTACGGTTATCCTGCAAAATCCGAAGGTTTTTTTATCTGAAGGTTCTGACCGCATTGGGATACAGGTTTCTATAGAAGGGAGTCTTTTGCAAACACCCCTCTTATCCGCAAAAGGTTTTATTGAAGGAGAGTTGCTCTATAAGCCAGAAAAAAGAATGCTCTATTTAACGCATTTTTCCATCCAAGAGCTTTCTCTTTCTAGCCGAGCAGGGAAAGAAGGCTCACCCTCTTATAATGCAAAAAGTCTACTGGGTTCTCCGGTGACGTCGCTTCTTCAAGGGGAACTCAAAGAAATCCCACTCTATCAGCTAGACGCACGCTCCCTCGGTAAAGGACCTTACTCTATCAAACAGGTTTCTGTAAAAAATGGTCGGTTGGTCATTGTACTATCTCTTTTATAACCATAGCATTCCATGTGAAAATTCCCTACGTCGCCCCGCGGCTTGACCGCGAGGTCCAGATTTATTGAGCCTGGATACCGCGGTCAAGCCGCAGTATGACGGGCTCTTTGGACGCATAGGATAACACGGTCAATACATATGCTGCTCATGATCGACAACTACGATTCCTTCACTTATAACCTTGTCCAATATTTTGGCAGCTTGGGTCAAGAGATCTCTGTATTCCGAAATGACGAGATCACCCCCTCAGAAATAGAAAATATGGCGCCCTCACATATTGTGATTTCTCCAGGCCCTGGAAACCCTACGAGTGCAGGGATTTCCATTTCCGCTATTGCCCACTTTGCTGGCAAAATCCCTATCCTGGGAGTTTGCTTAGGACACCAAAGTATTGGTCAAGCCTTCGGGGGAAAAATAGTCCATGCCAAACGCATCATGCATGGCAAAACGTCTCCTATTTTCCATAATGAACGGGATCTCTTTCAAGGTTTAAAAAAACCCTTAATCGCCACCCGCTATCATTCTTTAGTCGTTGAAGAAACCTCTTTGCCTGCCGTATTACAAGTCACCGCCTGGACTGAACAAATCGATGGAACTTTGGATGAAATCATGGGCATACAACACAAAATCTATCCTCTGTTTGGCATTCAATTTCATCCCGAATCTATTCTGACTGAACAAGGGCTTGAGCTACTACAGAATTTTTTAAAAATAACATGAATATACAGCAAGCTATTAAACATGTAGCGGAATATAAAAATCTTTCTGCTGAAGAAATGGAAGTGATTATGCGTGCCATGATGCAAGGAGAGGTGACGCCTGCTCAAATGGGCGGCTTTTTGATGACACTTCGTATGAAGGGGGAAACAACATCTGAACTCTTAGCAGCTGTAAAAGTCATGCGTTCTTTGGCAACGCCGATTTCTCTTTCCTTACCTCATTTGGTAGATACCTGTGGAACGGGGGGAGATAGCAAAGGGTTATTTAATGTTTCAACCGCTTGTGCATTTGTCGTGGCCGCCGCAGGAGGTAAAGTTGCCAAACATGGAAATCGCTCCAATTCAAGTTCTTCTGGGAGTGCAGATCTTTTAGAGGCCTTGGGCGCCTCTCTCGAGTCAAGAGCGGAAGACAATATAACTTCGATTGCCCAATGTGGATTTGGGTTTCTTTTTGCGCCGTTTTTTCATCCTGCCATGAAACATGCGGCAGGACCCAGGAAGGAACTCGGCACTCGAACCCTATTTAATTTACTCGGCCCTCTTTGCAACCCAGCCCACCCTCCCCACCAATTGATAGGCGTCTTCGAAAAAAAATGGGTGCGTCCTTTTGCAAAAGTCCTTAAATGCCTTGGCAGCCGCCATGCGCTGGTTGTTTATGGAGAAGATGGGTGTGATGAGGTGAGCCTCGCTGCGCCAACCTATGTAGCCGAACTCAAAGAAGGCCTATTGACAGAATACACTCTCGCCCCCGAACAACTGGGTAAAACAAGGCAGAGTATGGACGCTTGTGTCGTAAAAACTATTGCGGAAAGTAAGCAAAGAGTGCTTTCCGTGTTGAAGGGCGAACCAGGGCCTTCCTATGATCTTGTGGCACTAAATGCAGGCGCTGCGATTTATGCAGCTGATTTAACCCCAAGCCTTATAGACGGCGTTCGACGTGCAGATCACATTTTAAAAAATGGTCTCGCCTTAAAAACGCTTGCATGTTTTTTACAAAAAAATTCTAAAATCGCCCCTTGACTACACTTACAGAAATTCTCGAATACAAACGAAAAGAAATCGCTCGCCAGAAACAGCGTTGCCCTCTTTCTACTCTTCAAAAAAAACTTAAAACCTTACCCTCCAATAGACGTCTCTTTTTAGAAAAGGTGAGACAACAAGTAGAAACTCATCATATTGCGATTATTGCAGAACTTAAAAAAGCTTCCCCCAGTTGTGGAATCATCCAAAAAAACTTTCATCCTGAAGAAATCGCCAAAGCTTACACACAAGGCGGTGCCACCGCTTTATCCGTTTTAACAGACCGACATTTTTTTAAAGGAGCACCCCAGTATATTTCTGCTGTAAAAAAAGCCTCCCCCCTCCCTGTTTTGCGGAAAGATTTTATTTTAGACGACTATCAAATTTACGAAAGCAAATACTTAGGCGCTGACGCCATTCTTCTTATTGTGGCAGCACTCGACGACGAAGAACTCAAAAGATTTTATAAGCTGGCTCAAGAATTAGAGTGTGATGTTCTAATAGAAGTACATAATGAAGAAGAGCTCACCCGTATTCTCCCCCTCAAAGCACCTTTGGTTGGCATCAATAATCGAGATCTGCACACTTTCAGAGTGGACTTGAACACCACTCTTCGTTTATTACCCAACATCCCTCAAAGCACGATAGTGATGAGCGAAAGTGGTATAGAGCGGGCTGAAGATATCCAAACACTCTCTTCTGGCGGTGTGTACGCCTTTTTAGTGGGCGAGGCTCTAATGAAAACTCAAAACCCGGAAGGCTTACTCAAAAAATGGTTGCGAGATGTCCCCCGGCTTCGCGTTTGAAGCCGGGGATGTTTTTACTTTTAACCCGTTTATGATCTCTTGCCCTTCAGGTCTTTTTCGAGATGTTCGGTGGTGGCCACACAGCTCCAAGTGTCTTTATTCACTTGTTTAACCGTAAACTCTGTAGAATGCCCTGAGGCAGAATGCGGTACAGTTGCTCCAGGCCCTACAATCTGCTTGGCACATAGCTCTGTTGCGGTTTTAATATCTGGCGCCTTAACTACGGTGGAAGGCAGAGGCCCTGTTGCTCCTGTCGACAGGACGACTCCCAATATGCCTGCACATACGCCTGTTCCTAAACCAATGATTTTCTTATTCATCACTTCTTCTCCTTAAATTTAGATATAAAATAAAAAACCCCTACGCGTTCTTTATAAAAAACGCTTGTCAAAGCATAAATCAAACAAAAAAGATTTACTAGCAGAATATAAGTAGTGAGTGGTTTATTCGATGGTGCCGAGGGTCGGGGTCGAACCGACATGATGTTGCCATCACCAAATTTTGAGTCTGGCGCGTCTGCCTATTTCGCCACCTCGGCTAGAAGTTAGGATTCTACACGATGCGTTTTATTTTTTGTACGAACCCGTCAATAGAAGAATAGTTCATCTTCAGAGCAGCTTTATTGACGATAAGGTGAGCAGTAGAAGAAAGAATTTCTTCCAAAGGAAGTAATCCATTACTTTTGAGTGTGCGGCCAGTATCTACCAAATCAGCGATATAGTCAGATAGCCCTAACACGGCTGCAAGTTCAAGCGAACCCGTAAGCGGAATAATATCCGCTTGAATGCCTTTTGCTGCAAACCACTGATGGGTCACTCGCACATATTTAGTGGCAACTTTTAATCGAGTCACATTCCCTTGGAGCGGCACTCTCCCTGCCAACATCAAACGACACCGTCCTATTCCTAGATCTAAAGGTTCATAAATATTCTCATAGCCTCGTTCGGAGAGGACATCCTTTCCAACAATACCCAAATTTGCAGCCCCATAGGTAACATAAGTGGGCACATCCCAGGGGCGAACGATCAATAAGCGTAGATCGGGTTGATTGGTTTCTAAACAGAGTTTCCGACTTTTAAAAGGATCCAAAAGAGGTTTTATGCCACTTTTGGCCAGTAACGGCAGCGCCTCCGAAAGCAGCCTGCCTTTAGCAATGGCTACAGTTAACAATTTGGGATCCGCCGAATACGAGCCCCCAGTCCAGAAAGCTTTTCTTCAATCCGTTCATAACCACGGTCAATGTGATAAATCCGGTTAATAACCGTTTCTCCTGTTGCAATAAGCCCGGCAATGACTAAACTTGCAGAAGCTCTTAAGTCGGTAGCCATAACAGGCGCACCTGTCAACTCAGAAACCCCTCGCGTAAAAGCCGTATTTCCTTCAATACGAATGTCCGCCCCCATACGCTGCAATTCAGACACATGCATGAATCGATTTTCAAAAATAGTTTCCGTAATAAATCCACTGCCTTCTGCAATCGCATTTAACGCGGTGAATTGTGCCTGCATGTCCGTTGGAAAGCCAGGGTACGGCGCAGAATGCAAACTTACGGCTCTTGGCCGCCTGCCTTGCATATCTAAGGTAATGAAGTTTTCTCCCCGCGTCACAATAGCACCGGCTTCTTCTAGCTTTAATAACACGGCATCACACGTACTCGGCTCTACCTGTTTGACAGTCACAGAGCCCCTCGTTGCAGCTGCAGCAACCAGGTAAGTCGCCGTTTCAATCCGATCAGGAAGTATTTTATAAAAGCCCCCCGTCAGTTTGGGAACGCCTTCAATGATAAGGGTGGGAGTTCCAGCACCTTTTATTCTGGCACCCCAGCATGAAAGGCAATTGGCCAAATCAATGACTTCAGGCTCTCTGGCTGCGTTTTCTAAAATGGTTTGGCCTTCGGCAAGCGTCGCTGCCATCATAAGATTTTCCGTACCTGTTACCGTAACGGTATCAAAAACAATGTGGGCACCTCGTAAACGATTCGGCGCTTTGGCTTTAATATATCCCCCTTCCACTACAATGCTGGCACCCATGGCTTCCAACCCTAGAATATGTAAATTGACCGGTCGGTTTCCAATTGCGCACCCCCCCGGCAATGAAACGAAAGCCTCTCCAAATTTAGCGAGGAGAGGGCCCAAAACCAAAATAGAAGCGCGCATGGTTTTAACCAGTTCGTAAGGAGCCGTAAAATTCCGAATGGATTTCCCATGAACTTCTACCGTCATGGTTTCATCGACCACAAGCTCTGCGCCCATTTTTCCGAGCAGGATCATGGTGGTGGTAACATCTTGCAAATGAGGAACATTGGCAATACGAACAGGGAAGTCCGTCAGTATACTGGCCGCTAAAATAGGAAGGGCTGAATTCTTAGCACCCGATATGCAGACTTCTCCGCGAAGAGGAATACCACCCTGAATGACAAGTTTATCCATATAAAAATCTATAAACCATTCTTAATTTGCGGCGGCATGTAGTTTTCGTCGTGTTTGGCAAGCACTTGACTTGCAACGATAATGCCCCGCTCATCCAGCTTTCCAATAGCAATAATGCCTTGCCCTTCTCGAAACAGATCAGGCAGTGAACCTTTAAATTCTACAACAATCTGTTCAGAACGATCAGAGAGTGTAAAGCGCACGAAAAGGCTACCGGGTTCCCGAACAACGCTACCTTTTACAACGAGCCCGCCCACGCGAAGAGACTTACCCATAGGCGCTTTCCCTTGCCGTATTTCCGTTGGCATGTAAAACCAATCTACATTCTGCCGGAGTGCAAACAATACCAGACCCGCAATAAGCCCTATGCCCCCAACAAAAAAGACAATCAGCGCGAATCGTCTTTTTCTTGTAACTGCCATTGTTTAACCTCTCTCCTCATACGAAACTCTCGATATTTTGCGATCCCGCTATTCCAAATGAGTAAAAGGGCCGTTATCCCAAACGAAGACCACACATAGGCGCCATATCCCCCCATCGCAAAAAATTGTTCAAAATTTGTAAATTGCATTTATTTGGCGTTCCCACGCGGAGCGTGGGAACGAGGAATTCCTAATCCCTAATCCCTAATCCCTAACCCCTTCACCCATTGACACTGCCGTTCACGCGTTAAAATTTCAGTCCGTGTGCGAATCAATAGCACCCACATAAAATAGCAAAAAAACGCTCCTATCATGGCAAGAAGCGGCCATAACATAGAAGGGGCAATAGCCGGTTTCGTCAAGGAAAGGGTCGTCCCTTGGTGAAGGGTGTACCACCAGTTGACCGAAAAATGAATAATAGGAATATTGATAACCCCAATGATCGCAAGCCATGCAGAGAGCGAATCGGCTTTTTTAGAATCTTCACATGAAAGCCCTAAAGACATATACCCCAAGTATAGAAACAACAAAATAAGTTCAGAAGTTAATCGCGCATCCCATACCCACCAGGTTCCCCACATGGGTTTTCCCCAAATGGATCCGGTCACAAGTGCTATCAGCGTAAAGGAGGCTCCCAAAGGCGCACACGATTTTGCAAGCATATAAGCTAACTTAACCCGAAAGATAAGCCCAACCGCAGAAGCGCTGGCCATGACAACATAAATGATGAGAGATAAAAACGCAGCCGGCACATGAACATAGATAATCCGAAACCCGTGCCCTTGTTGGTAGTCTGGCGGGGCAAAGAGTAAACCAGAAATTAACCCATACGTCGCACAAACCAAAAAACCCAACGCAAACCAGGGTGAAATAATACGCGACACGGCATAGAAATACTTTGGTGAACTTAGTTGGTGGACCGCTCGCTGCGGGAGCAAAGTCCACCCTACAAAACTCCGCATTCCACACTCCGCATTTTTTTTAAATCATTCTACCTGAACCTTAAGCAAAGCCCCAATCGCCCATGGAAAAAACAGGATGGTAAAAACTAAAAGAGCTGCCAACAAAGCCAGTAAACTTTTTATGCCTTCTGGCGTTGTGGCTTCTACAATACTCATTCCCAGCACTAAGGTGGGCAACATGAGCGGCATTATCACGAGCGCAACCAACCCACTTCCCCGGCGGATCCCAAGCACTGCAACTGCACCAAGCGCCGACACAAAACTCAAAATAGGCGTCCCCAACAATAATGCCACACTCATCCAAAATAAGGTTAGTCCCCCAACATTTAAGAAAACTCCCCACACCGGAATGGATAAAATAAAAGGTAATTGTGTAATTAACCAGTGCGAAAACACCTTAGCGAGAATAATGCCATACAATGGAAGAGAACTTAAAAGATGCTGCTCTATTCCTCCCTCATCGTACTCCGTGTGAAACAACTGAGGCGCGCTTATGACAGAAGAAAGTAGCGCGGTTACCCATACGACGGTCGCCCCATTGGAAGAACTCGTTGCGAAAGTCCAAGAGAATATACACAGGACAAAAAAAGCAAAAGGTTCCACGATGCGTACGGGATGCCGAAACGCAAGAAGCAGATCTGTTTTTAAAATGTAAAGATAAGGGCTCACAGTTAATTAATTTCCTGTGGATCAACATCCACAACCCAACGCACATTTCGATAGGGTGGATCATGTTCTAAAACCTGCACCCAATTGTCCAGCATGTTATGAAGATGTTTTCTGTCTTTACTAAAAAGCGTGAGATATCCTCGAAACCAGCCCGCCTTTTTGGCAATAGAAGCCATAACAGGCCCTAAGATTTCTATAGAGGGAACCGAATGTTTCAGAGCCACATCTTTTAACCTCTTTAAAAATTCAAAAACGCGTTTCTCCTCACGCGACTCTGCCTGCAAAAGAGCGCTATGCGTATAAGGGGGGAGAAGACTCGCCTGTCGCGCTCGGAGGAGATCTCTTGCAAAATAGCTGTAGCCTTTTTGAAGAAGTGTCTGTAGAAGCGGATGTTCAGGATGATGGGTTTGAATCAGCACAATGCCCGGAGCCTTCCCCCGCCCCGCTCGCCCTGCCACTTGAGTTAAAAGCTGGCCCATATGTTCTGGCGCCCGAAAGTCTGGATTAAATAAACCCGCATCGACATCCACCATTGCAACTAAAGTTAAATTTGGGAAATGATGCCCTTTTGCTAGCATTTGAGTCCCCACTAAAATGCAAGGTTCCCCCCTTTCGACCTGGCTTAAATGTTGTGTAAGGTTGCCTCTCCGCTTGATGCTATCGCTATCAATCCGAATAATGGGGGTTGTTGGAAACTGTCGAGTCACAACCTGTTCCAGTTGCTGCGTCCCCACACCGACCGGCATCAATTGTGTACTATGACAGCTCGCACACTGTATCAAAATCTTTTTCGTAAGACCACAGAGGTGACAGGCAAGTTGGGAAGGATGTCGGTGAATCACGAGATGGGCATCGCAGGCAGTGCAGCCCGCTATCCATCCACACCGTGCACACATTAAGACCGGCGCAAATCCGCGTCTATTGACGAATAGCAAGGCCTGATGCCCGCGTTCAAGATGCGTTTTTAACTCCTTTTGTAAAATGGGGGATAAAATCTCTTTCGGACTTCTTCGTTGATCAATAACGGAGAGTTTTGGAAGATGTGCTTGGCCCACACGTTGGGGAAGCGATGCGTGCACATAGTTTTTTTTCTCAACTTGATAGAGCGCGTCAGTTGAAGGCGTCGCAGAGCCCAAGACTACCGGAATGCGGTCAAATTTTCCTCGAACAATCGCCACATCCCTACCTGAATAGCGAAACCCTTCCTGTTGTTTAAAAGCGCGCTCATGCTCTTCATCCACTACAATAAGCCCTAGCCGTGGCAGTGGGGTAAACACAACAGAACGCGTTCCAACCCAAACGCCACTCGCGCCTTGTTGCCCCAAGAGCCACCGTTCTCGTTTTTCTTTGGGCGTCAATCGTGAGTGGACTTCCCAAATGGGCACCGAGAGACGCTCTTTGAATCGACTAAGCATTTGCGGAAGGAGGCTCATTTCCGGAACCAGAACCAATACTTGTCGCCCTTGTTGCAGAGCGTGGCGTGCCAGTTCGAGATACACTTCTGTCTTCCCACTCCCCGTGACGCCTTCAAGGACAAAGCACTTAAAACCTTCTGCCCTTCGGACTGAATCCACTGCCTGCTGTTGAGCCAGTGTTAGAAGTGGACCCTCACCCTTGCCCTCTCCCGTATGCGGGAACGGGGGAAGGTAAGAGATTTTTCGCCCCTGCCGAAAAGAAAGGGGCAGTGCCGAGCGCAAAACCTCTCCTAAAGGGGCGTGGTAATACTCGGATATCCACTGGCACAGCTTAAGATAAGATTTCGACAGAAGGGGCGCTTCATCGACAACTTCACCAATCAACTTCAGTGTGAAAGTGGGCGGCTCGGTTCTTTCCTCACATTTCCAAATTACCCCACACATCTTTCTCCGACCAAACGGCACGATAACGCGGAGCCCTGGTTCTAAAAGGATAGGCGAAGCAAAAGACGGTGGTAAATATTCAAAGGTTTTTCTTAAGGGTACAGGTAAAGCGACTTGAAAAGTTTGCACGTGAATATTATTGTTAGAATTTTATGGAGAACCCTTTAAAATAAACTCAACTTTGTTTGCCAGCCACATTTTGGTGGACCGCTCGCAAAAAACGCTCGCTTTGTCCACCCTACAAATCTAAATCCTAAATCCTAACCCCTATGCTCATCTTCGAACGCTCACAAACCGGTAGAAAAAATTTAAGTCAACTCGACTCTCTTCAGTCGCAAAGTCACTGCATTCCGGAGCGATTCTTGCGACACACTCCCCCTCTCCTTCCCGAAGTCTCCGAAATGCAAACTGTACGTCATTATACCCAACTCTCTCAAAAGAATTTCTCCATTGATACTCAATTTTATCCCTTAGGCTCTTGCACCATGAAGTACAACCCCCGTGCTGCACATAAGTGTGCCAGTCTTCCAGGATTTGTGAACCGGCATCCCTTGGCACCGCCTGCTTATAGTCAAGGCGTCCTGGCATGTTTATTTGAACTCTCGGAGATTTTAAAGGCAGTTACGGGTATGGCGGGCGTTTCTTGTGTTCCTATGGCAGGGGCTCAAGGAGAACTGGCGGGTGTTTCTATGATCCGAGCCTATCATCATACGAGAGGCGATTTTGACCGCACCATCATGCTCGTACCCGACTCAGCACATGGCACAAACCCAGCGAGCGCTGCAATGTGTGGGTTCACTATTCAAGAAATCCCAACCCAATCCGATGGAGACATCGATTTAAATGCTCTTCGCAAAACCGTTGGCCCTAAAACTGCTGGGATTATGCTAACCAACCCTTCGACTCTCGGCCTATTTGAACGAAATATCCTGTCTATTGCACAGTGTGTGCATGAAGCAGGTGGGCTCCTTTATTATGATGGCGCCAATTTAAATGCGATTTTGGGTCGCATAAAACCTATGGATATGGGGTTTGATGTTCTGCATCTTAATTTACATAAAACTTTTGGGACCCCGCACGGAGGGGGTGGCCCAGGTGCAGGCCCTGTTGCAGCGAATGCGCGGCTTGCCCCTTATCTTCCCATTCCACTGGTGGGTCAAAAGAACGGCGCAACTGTTTGGCTGGAAGAGGAAGACTGTCCCCAAACTATCGGCCGTTTATCTACCTTTATGGGTAATGTCGGCGTTCTCTTACGCGCTTACGTGTATGCAAAACTTTTAGGGGGTTCTGGTTTAGAACGCGTCAGTGAATTTGCGACGCTCAATGCAAACTATCTTCGTTCAGAATTAAAAAAAATGGGTTTTGATACCGCTTACCCCTCCCGACGGGCGACGCATGAATTCATTGTTACGCTCAAGCGTCAAAAAGAAGCCTTGGGCATTTCTGCTATGGACGTTGCCAAGCGCTTGCTCGACTATGGATTCCATGCTCCTACCACTTATTTTCCCCTCCTCGTCCCTGAATGTTTGTTAATTGAACCCACTGAAACGGAGAGTAAAGAAGAGCTAGATCATTTTGTAAAAGCCATGGGGGAGATCTTGAAAGAAGCCGAATCAGATCCAGACTTGCTACACCAAGCGCCTCACCACTTACCCGTCCGACGACTCGATGATGTGAAAGCCGCAAGAGAGCTGGATGTTGTGTGGAAGGGAGGAGTTAAATAAATAATACATATCTATTCAGCTCAATCGAAAAACACGTTGCTGTCATGCCAGCGCAGGCTGGCATTCAGTCCTTATAATCTGGATGCCAGCCTTCTGCCCCCATGACACCTGTGTGATACATGTTTTCTCCGAGCAACCTCATGCTTTCATCCACTAGAAAATCTGCATTCTTAAATCCGTCAAGTATTGAAAACTTGAGGATCGAGTAACAATTATTTTTGCGCAAGTCCTTATTGAAAATATATATTGCAAATTGTGTAAAGTTTTGTAATCGTTTTAAAGAGTTTGCTGGTCACTCCATTCCTGCCGACACAGACTTCTTAAGAAAGGTTTAAATTTGTCAGGAAGATTTCGTTTTAGAGAACGTAACCGTTCGCCGATTCGTCATACCGCGGCTTGACCGCGGTATCCAGGGCCGTGGGTTGTACGCTTGCCTTCCATAAAAGCCTGGATCCAGCGCTTTCGCGCGGGATGACAGACTAAACGATTACAAAAGACCCGTCTTTAATTTCCACAAAAGACGAAGATAAAAGGGTATTGACGCATTCTTTTGTCTTCCTCTTTTTTAGTGCCTTGTCTATTTGTCAGCTCGTCTAGGACAAGGCTCAACCGATGTCATATCCGTCCCTTCACTCATTGTGAATGGGACTTCGCCGCACGGTGCGGCATGTAAGAAATTTCCGTAGCCCTTTTTCCATTTTGGAAAGGAGGTGGCTATGGCCACGCTGGTCTACTTATTTTCAAAATTTTTTTTTCTCCCCTTAGGATTTTTTTCTGGGATGCTGTTTACAGCACTCGGGAAAAAAACCTCCTGGAGGAGGTTTAAAACAAACGAATGGGCTTTTAGTGGGGTAGCCCCATTCGTTTTCTATGCGGTAACCACCCCGTTGATATTCAACTTCATTGCAGAAATGAAGTTGAACGTTACCGCATGCCACTGGGCAGTGACCGTGGCGCCCTTTGCCATCCACGTGATTGTCATGTGGTGGCTGCTAAAAGGAATGGAAGGAAAAACCTATGAGGCGGCTTACCAAAGCAGCCTCCATCCTTCCTTCTACCTTGGACTGCCTATCATATTGGCGGTCTTTGGACCGGAGGGCTTAGGGCCACTTGCCCTGGCAGTGCTAGTAGAGGGGGTAATCTGCGCCCTCCTCGGCTGCATTGCCATCGGAATCAGCGAGGGGGGGGCAAAAAACGTGTTGGAGAATTGCGTAAAGAAAATTCTCCTACACCCCCTCGTGTGGGCGAGCCTGGGAGGGTTCGCGGCCAACCGGTATTGGCCATCCTTCACCCTCCCTCAGTATGTGGACGTCTTCTTGTCAGACGTCTGCATACACGCAGGCCTTTGGGTCGTGGGAATTTCGCTGTTCGAAATTTGCCGCGATAAGAAGGCCAGCCCACAACGAGGAAGGGGGCGCCTGAAGGCAACCCTAGTTGCCTCCATCATGCGTCTCGTTGCTTTTCCTCTGATGGTCATCATCGGAGGGATAGTGATGGGGCTGCCCAAGGGGGAGATGTTCGTCATCGCCATCTACTATGGCATGGCAACGTCTCCTATAGGGTACATGATGACCCTCTCGCTTTCGGGGAAAAACTATCTGCATGCGGAGATCATGCTCACGCAGATAGCATGCTTTTCCCCCTTCACAGTAGGGATGTGGGTGGCCATCTACTACTGTTTATAAGGCCTGCGCAAGCAGGCCGAAGAAATTCTTTTCGATGCCCTGTGGAGTGGACGAGCAGGGTTCTACAGGGCGTCCTTTGTTTTTTCTCAAACTTCCCGCTTAATTTTATCCTGCGCTTGTCTGGCAGCGAGTCTGACCTCTTCAATTTTATCATTGTTCAGTGCGGGCGAGCTTGAGCCAGCCTACTTCTACTACAATTTAATTTCTCAATAACGGCTAATTATTAACGCTTCCATTCTCAGAATTAAATATGGTGTCCCCGGAATTAATAGGAATTCCCCGGTAAATATGGTGTCCCCGGAATTCCCCGGAATTCCCCGCCCGGAATTCCCCGGAATTCCTGGCACAATTCTTTACGTTGCGAGCTGATAAGGTTCCAGCTATCCTTGTTCTATGTTGCAGAATAGACAAATCAAACAAGCAATTCGCCAGATTGTGTCCGTGGCAAAACCTGACAAAATCATTTTGTTTGGATCCTATGCACGAAGAAAGGCTACTCAAGACTCTGATCTAGATTTATTGGTCATCAAGCGCGGAGTAAGTAAGAAAAAAGGGCAGGCTATGGTATTGTATAGACATGCTGTGGGCTCGATCGGCATCGGTGTAGATATCCTGGTCACTTCTCCTAAAGAAGTGAAAGAAAAATCCAAATGGTGTAGTTCCCCCATTTATTGGGCGGTACGTGAAGGAAAAGTTCTCTATGACTCGAAACAAGGAAGCAAAGGCTCTTCTAAAACTCGCATATCGAGATAAAGTTGCTTTTGAAGTATTAGTACATTCTAAAAAATTGCATTGTCTACTGCTTGCTTTCATGCACAGCAAGTAGTCGAGAAGGCTCTAAAATCAGTTTTAACTCATCATGGCATTCTATTCAAACGCACACACGACCTAGTTGAACTGTATAGTTTGTTGGAGCAACATTCAGTAGAAATTCCTTTTGAACAAGATTTACTTGAACGCTTAAATCCCTATGCAGTGACTTTTCGCTATGATGACGCTGAAATCGAATTAGTCGAACGTAAGGAGGTTGGTCAGTTTGTAAATTTAATTTACGCTTGGGCAAAGAAACAAATCAGGTAAAGGATAGATGATCGGCTAACGGTTTATTCTGGGAAATGTTCATTACTCTAAAATGAATTGTTGGACACAAAAAACGTGCCTACCCTACCGGGCTTTACTTTATATATAGATGTACTGGCCCCAACGGTATTTTACCTTTTTCTTGATAGTACTGAAGCCACGCACCATTGTTTCCCGTAAAATCATCTCCTCGCCCCACATAGACAAACAAGTCATACCAGTTATTCAGAGGAAGTTTTTGTGGAATTTTTAAGGCTGCAGATAGAAGCATAAGACCATAAGCTTCTATATCAATCCTCCCGCTTTTTCCGCCTGCATGGGTGCGTTCAATCAGTTGACAGGAGCTTACGACCTGTCCTGGTGGACATAGATACCATTCTACACCCCCTGTGTAACCTATTTTTTGAGGCGTAAGATTTTCAATGTAAAACCCTCTTACTTCTATGGTCTCACCTCGTTTAACCTGATAAGGGTCTTCCTTAGTAGAATAAGGATTGGGTTTCCCCAATAAACTAGTGGTATAAAACATACGCTTCTCATTATAGGTCTGAAAATTCCTGAT
The DNA here is from genome assembly GCA_016207405.1 of Gammaproteobacteria bacterium. Lineage (GTDB taxonomy): Bacteria > Pseudomonadota > Gammaproteobacteria > JACQPQ01 > JACQPQ01 > JACQPQ01. The sequence goes on from JACQPQ010000044.1 coordinate 43,608, forward strand.
CCCAACATCGTAGACCGAATGATTGAGATAAGGAGCGGCTTCGCCGCCATAATTCTCATGAAGTACAGCAATATCCTTCGCAAATAAAGTACCATATTCGGGGTCAATGTAATTCATTACCGCAGGATCTTTAAACAAATGGACTTGCCCTAGTAAGCTATGCCCCACTTCATGCATTATGGTCCAATGAATTGCTGACATAGTACGATAATTGAATTTGTCTGCCAAATAATTTTCAGTTTTTGTTCCCGCCCGAAAACCTTTTGAATTAAACACGATGTCTATTTCTAACCCCTTCCGATAGATATTAAATAAATTTTGTATTACTGTTACGGCACTTGCATGCTGCATCATCATTCCATACGCAAAACCAGAGTATTTTTTAAATGTATCTTCATCTACAAATCCCGCAATCTCATTACACCCATTACCCATTCCCCAAGTATATTGAAGCTCCCCCCGCCTTACACGAAATTGCGCCTCTGGTTTTAAAAACACATTCCAGTTTCCAAGCGCTTCCCCATCTGCTCCTTGAAAATATGGGTCACTTCTGGGTAAAGGGATAAAGGTTATGGGGAGCCTCATTTTTAAAAAATATTTAATTCCAGAAATCCAATCGACAAACTTAGACATCGGCTTTACTTCTACGGCTGAAGGTGGACCCATCTGGATAATAGGGTTTGCTATAGGTTTTAATGCAGAAGGAAGCGGCGGCTCTGCAACTTCTGCTGGCAATGCAATAGAATCCGCAATAGAATCCGTTTCTCCTCCCGCTTCTGCTATCCGTATGACGTAGTCCTTCTCGCACTCTTTCTTTTTAGTTGAATCATATTTTTTAGAATTAAGCGAAACATCGGAAGCAGGGCTCACTTCTCTAGCCAGTTGCAGTTGCTGCATAAGAGCCGTATCTTGTTTAACTCTCGCAACCTTTTCCGCCCACTCATTTACGAACTGAGAAAAGGGGGTAACCTTTCCTTCCGCATTCATGATGACGGCATTTCCTCCATTAACCGCTCCCATTTGAACGCCTTCCTCTGTTTCAAGCGCTGCAGCAGTATACTCACCTTGAACACCGAACGTCGGGCTTAACAAGGGTTCTTTCATATCCTCTACCATCAACAAAACCTGCTGACCGACCTCAAATATGGGAACTTCTGAAATCATCGTCATCGCCTTCCCCATGCGCCCGCCCGCAAAGGTCAAGGTAATTCTCTCTTTGGGTTTCCCCCACAATGTCTTATCTACTTCGAAAGTGTAATCCGTGACAATCAAGTTGCCCTGTTTATTTATACGGGGGTTTGCTGCAATCACCTTTCCTGAAAAAATGTGTTCGGATGCCGCAATGATTTCATTCTCTGCAAATGGAGTCATTGCAAAACTCATCGGTGATAAAAATAAAAAGATAAAGAGCCCCTTGATAAGTCTTCGCATAATGAATCCTCCTTTTTGTATAGTATAGTTCATACACAGTCCCTGGGTTTTAAAAATTCCAATGCGCCTCCGTGGGGAGTGATGTACTCAAAAGGCGCTTCATCGACTGGGTTAACTCTAATCCGCGCTTGGCTCAATTTGCTGTTAAAGCAATAAGACGCTTTTCCATCTGGATTGATATAGAGAAGCTCTGCAAAAGAAGTGGTGGGAGAACTCATTTCAAGTTCCATTTTTGCGGTTTTGTTAGAGAGGGATACTTTCCATGTATATTCACCCCTCACCCCAACCCTCTCCCGCAAGCGGGAGAGGGAGGAATGCTGACGCCAAAA
>JACQPQ010000043.1 GCA_016207405.1 Gammaproteobacteria bacterium
GAGGAATTACAGATTTTTAAAATTTATTTTACAGGGGGAGCGAGCAGTTACGATTTTGGATAAGCGCCTTCGCGCATTAACGTTTAAAGGATAAAAAAATATGCAAAAAAATATCCAAATGTTAGATCTGCCTTCCGAATATCAGGCACTCAAACCCGAAATTGATTCAGCGATTGCGCGGTGTTTGCAAGATCAGCATTGGATTTTGGGGCCAGAAGTGAAAGCGCTTGAAGAAGCGTGTGCTCACTATTTAGGTACAAAAAACTCACTAGGAGTTTCATCGGGGACATCGGCGCTTGTGATCTCGCTTCGAGCGCTCGCTATTGCCAAGAAAGGCAAAGATTTTTTTGACTCAGAAGATAAAATTATCACGACGCCTTTTACCTTTACTGCAACAGGAGGGGCGATTTTGCAAAGTGGTGCGACGCCACTTTTTGTAGACATTGATCCAACAACATTTAATTTAGATCCCAGTCTTGTCGAACAAGCGCTTCAAACGGTTCCGAGTGTTGTAGGGATTGTCGCGGTTCATCTGTATGGACAGTCTTGTGAAATGGATAAACTGCTCACCCTCTCTCGGAAGCATAATATTTTTTGTGTAGAAGATACGGCGCAAGCCTTTGGGGGAGCGTGGCAGGGGAAAAAATTGGGGACTCTGGGAGAGGCCGGCGCTTTTAGTTTTTTTCCTTCTAAAAATTTAGGGGGTTTTGGGGATGGCGGGCTTATTGCAACGGGGGATGCGGAGCTTGCTGAGCTTGCCCGCATGTTGCGCCAGCATGGCGGAAAAGAAAAAACGAATGCAGATTATCTAGGGGATAATGCGCGGCTGGATACATTTCAAGCGGCTATTTTATTGGTGAAACTCAAAGTGGTTGATGAATGGAATCGAAAACGGCAAAAAATAGCCGAGCGTTATACCCATGCTTTTCGAGAAATGCCGGGGTTGATTCCACCTCAAGCACAAAAGAACGATTCGGTTTTTCATCAGTATACGCTCCGTGTGATGGATGGGAGGCGGGATGCCTTACAAGCCTATTTAAAAGAACAAGGCATCCATTCGGTTGTTTACTACCCTGTACCCTTACATCGTATGCGGCTTTTTCAAAGAATGGGAACTTGTTTTGGAAAGCTTGAGTGTTCCGAGCAAATGTCAACAGAAGTTTTAAGTTTGCCCATAGAACCTCTTTTGAGCGAAGAAGATACGTTAAGAATTGTGAAAGAGGTACAGAATTTTTTGAATTGAATATGAAATGAATAGGGCGCGCTTGCGTACCATCTATACTGCACGCGGTCACAAAATTATGTGTTATTGACGAGCTAGTGTTCCGCTTCTCCCGCATATTGTTCCGCTTCCCTCGTATATTGTTCGGCAAGTTGTTGGGCTCTTTGTCCTTGAACTCGCCCGACGTATTCTCTTGCTTTAACAGCATTGGCTCGTGCTTTTCTGGCATTAGCTTCTGCGCGCCTGACATCGCCACTGTCTCGATATTGTTTGGCGCTGTCACGGTCACTTCTGGCAGTATCTCGGTCTCCTTGAATTATGTTTAAGATGGCCTGGTCATCAGGAGAGAGGGGCTCATAATGCCCTAAATCTGGATAGTTGCATGTTGCAGTGGGTGGGATGTTTTTCAACATCCAATAGGTTGATGAAAAACCCGAGCAGAGCATAAAAATCTTCGCACCACCACCCGCTCCTTCTACCGTTGCTTCTGTTTTGGGACTAGTGGAACGCCAGTAGCCATTTTGTTTGATGAGCATATTGCCAGAAGGCCTGGCATAGAGAGGGACATAGGGTGTTCCATATTCACTATTCCAATCTTCTCTAAACTCCTCACTGTTTTTGGGTTCCATATAAACCCTTGTGTCTGGATCATACGTTTGCAAAATTTTATAGGCTTCCTCTTCAGAATCTTTGGCCATCCTCATCATACGATTGTACGCATAATCGGGATCATCTCCGCCTAGGAGGCCACGCCGAATATCCTTCTGTCTGAAAAGATAGGCAATGACTGCATGAAACCAAGGGTTTCCCGCTTTATTAATGATAGGTCCACCCGGATGTTCCTTACCAAGTCCAATCGGTATATCTAATTTTTCTAGCATTTTTCGAATGGTAGGGTTTTCGACGAATAGAATCTTTTTCGCGTTGTAAGAACCTGCTAGCATTCTTCCTGTATATTGCACAATTTTTGGATTCCAATTGTTGGGATTTTCCAGTGAAAGTTCTGAAGCGAGTATAGTGAATCCGGCTGCAATGATGTGACTATCCTCACTCATGTGTTTAACATATTGCATGATTTTTAGTGGATCGATAAGGCCGCCTCGATACCAGTCATCCTTTTCACGAAAGGCATCCCACGCTGCCCAAATCTTCTCAAGGTTGCTTCGAACAGTTTGCCGTTCTTCAGGAGGAAAATCCGCAATTAATCTATCTGATGAACCTGAATGTCTTGCAATAGACAAAAGAGACAGAATATCCCAACTGCTAAAGGGATTATAAATCGCCTTACCCAAGAGATAAGGGTTCCAATTGCCATAATCGTCTTCTCCTGGATTTAACGTTACGCCTTGGTTCATATAATATTTTGTGTCAATTAACCGAACCGCAATCGCTTGGAGGGCTTTTTGCAAACGCATTCTATGGTCACTGTCCATAAAATTTCGAGAAAAATACCACAGAGCGGCGAGGCCCTGTACATAAGTGGCATAAGTTCCTTGGGCGGGAGAGCCGCGCCAATACAAGTGGCTGAACCGTCCTTTGCCAGGACGATTTGCGTCCCCTTGAGGTTCAAACACAATGTTTCTGGCAAGATATCCAGGTATTCCTGTAATCTCCAGATAGGCTAGCATTCCATCGATTGCTTCGTGTAATTCCCGAATAGCTTGATCGAGGTGACTCTGATTGTTTTTTGCAGTCCAGGCTACTTTTGCAGCTATCGCAGTTGCGTAATGAGCATTTCTTGTAGACTGGTCGGGTAAATTTCTGAGTTCTATCGCTTGTCCACTCTCCTCCCTCGCCCACACTTTATAATAATGAATACGAACCCCGGGTGCGATTTCAACTAAATTATAGCGAGGTTGCTGAAATTGTTCGCATAGGGATAGCTTTTTATTCAGGGGCAATTGGTAGCTTTTGGTCACGCCATTCTCAGCAATCAACTGGTCTAATTTTGTTTTGAACGCTGCAGCTCCAATTGTCTTTGGATACTCTGCGGCACAAAGGGGGCCTAACAAAAAGAACAGCACAAAAGAAGAAGGAATTTTTTTAAAAATAAATTTGTTCATAGTGTTTCTCTCATGGGTTGTGATTGAAACCAGAAGCAAAAGGGATTCGTTTCCCATTCCACCCACGTTATGTATCGTTCAGTTCTTGGAAAACGTTCAACCTTTTCTTTCTTCAAGGCATCACGAATGCGCTCTTCTACCGCATCAAGTCGAGAGGGAACTTCCCGTTCAGCATGTTTTGTAATTTCACGGGCTTCTTGTAAAAACAAAATAACCTCTGAACACTTTAGGGGGGGGCCGTCGTCCATTTCCTTTAGTTTTTTTAATAAGACTTCCGTTCGGTTTTTGAGGGCCCCAATTGCATTAAGGGCATTCCGGGGCTCTGGTTTATTGACGTGTTTTCTGTCCAGTGCTGCTTCAATATGACCTATGTCGTTCAATATTTCATGGGATTCATGGATGGCATTTTCAATGCGAGGTTTGATTAAGGTGACAAGTCGTCCTTTACTCACTTGCCCGTCCGTGTGGCATATGCCTTGGTCTATCAATTCCTTTGGTATTGGGTAGGAAGCGGGAGGAGAGGGTGGAATAGGTATTGAAATAGGAGGCCCAATCCTTTTGGGAGGGCTTATGCTCCACGTCTGGGCGTTAAGTTCAGTGGGGACATTTAGAATAAACGCTAGTATAAAGGCAAATCCCCCTATTTTTTTTGTATGAAATGTTTTCATGAAGTTTTCCGCTTGCAGTTTTCACGAGTTGAAAATAAATGATGCCCTTTATTTTATTATAGGCTATTTTTTTTTTTGCAAGAACGGCCATACAATTTTCTTGCTTCTCTTTTTCAACTGCGTACAATCAAAAATTAACTGTCGCTATTCAGATATGTGCTGGTTGTCTTAAGATAAGGAATAGGAGTGGATAACTGAATGGTGATAGCTTTTAAAGGATTTTTACAATGTCTAGTTATCGTCAATTTACTTCTGAGTCTGTTTCGGAAGGTCATCCCGATAAAGTAGCGGACCAAATTTCAGATGCGGTATTGGATGCGCTTTTAAAAGAAGATCCCCATGCACGTGTGGCGTGTGAAACGCTCGTCAAAACTGGAATGGTTTTAGTCGGGGGAGAAGTCACGACAAGCAGTTGGGTGGATGTTGAAGAAGTGGCGCGTGGAACCATTAAACGTATTGGGTATAACAATTCCTCTATGGGTTTTGACTGGGAATCCTGCGCTATCTTAACGGCTATTGGTAAACAGTCTCCTGATATTGCAGTCGGTGTCAATGAGACGGATTCGCGGGAACAGGGTGCAGGCGATCAGGGCATGATGTTTGGATATGCCAGCAACGAAACAGATGTTTTTATGCCGGCGCCCATTACGTATGCTCATCGCCTGGTCCGCAAGCAGGCCGAACTTCGTAAAAGTGGGGACTTACCCTGGTTGCGACCAGATGCCAAAAGCCAAGTTACTATTCGATATGATAGCGTCGGTAAACCCGTTGCTATTGATGCGGTGGTCTTGTCTACTCAACATAGCCCAGAAGTAAGCCAAACAGAAATTGTCGAAGCTGTCCAAGAACTTATCATCAAGCCGGTATTGCCTCCCGAGTGGGTAACGCGTGAGACACGGATATACGTGAACCCGACAGGGCGTTTTGTGATAGGAGGGCCACAGGGAGACTGCGGGCTCACCGGTCGCAAAATTATTGTAGATACTTATGGAGGTATGGCACGTCATGGGGGCGGGTGTTTTTCAGGGAAAGATCCCAGCAAGGTGGATAGAACCGCGGCCTATGCGGCACGCTATGTTGCTAAAAACATTGTGGCAGCAGGACTTGCCAATTGTTGTGAGATCCAAGTGTCTTATGCGATTGGCATTGCAGAACCCACTTCTATCAGTGTAGAAACATTTGGTACGGGGAAAATACCGGAAGAAGAACTCGTCAGAGTCATTCGAGATCATTTTGACTTAAGACCCCGTGGCATGATTGCCATGCTCGATTTACTAAAGCCTATTTATACTCAAACCGCAACGTATGGCCATTTTGGGCGCCATGATATTTCGCTCCCCTGGGAGAAAACCGACAAAGCAGAAGCTCTAAAAAGAGCGGCGTTGTAGGGTGAACTTGCACGAGCGTAAGCGAGCGGTCCACCAATTATAGGCCCTAAGGAGACAAATTGAACATTCAAACCGCCAAAAAAACTGCGCCCGTTCGAGAGCAGCAGGACTACAAAGTCGCCGATCTCCATTTAGCCGAATGGGGTAGGAAAGAAATCCGTATTGCCGAAACAGAAATGCCAGGTTTAATGGCACTGCGGGAAGAATATAAAGATCAAAAACCTTTAAAAGGTGCTCGGATTGCCGGGTGTTTGCACATGACCATTCAAACGGCTGTTCTCATTGAAACCTTGATTCAACTCGGGGCTGAGGTTCGCTGGTCTTCGTGTAATATTTTTTCGACCCAAGATCATGCGGCAGCGGCGCTTGCTGTGGAAGGGATCTCCGTATTTGCCTGGAAGGGTGAGGGGGAAGAAGAATACGAGTGGTGCGTTAATCAAACCATTTTGGGGCCCAATGGGTGGCGTCCTAATCTTTTGCTAGATGATGGGGGCGATTTGACAAAAGTGATGCATGAAAAATATCCTGAGCTCTTAAAGGATGTTCGAGGGGTGAGTGAAGAGACGACGACAGGGGTGCATCGTTTGTATGAGATGGCCTCGAGTGGGCGTTTAAAGATCCCTGCTATTAATGTGAATGATTCGGTTACCAAATCTAAATTTGATAACTTATATGGATGTCGGGAATCTCTGATTGATGGCATAAAAAGAGCAACCGACGTCATGATTGCCGGTAAAATAGCCGTTGTTGCAGGATATGGGGATGTTGGTAAAGGATGTGTGGCAGCTTTGCGAGGTTTTGGAGCTATCGTTTGGGTGGCGGAAATCGATCCCATTTGTGCTTTGCAGGCAGCGATGGAAGGGTATCGCGTGGTTACCATGGAAGAAGCTTCCCCCGCAGCTGATATTTTTATAACGGCGACAGGCAATTGCAAAGTGATTACGAGCCATCACCTCTTAAAAATGAAGGACCAAGCTATTTTGTGCAACATTGGCCATTTTGATGCGGAAATTGATGTTGCTTGGCTCCGGCAATGGGAGTGGGAGAACATCAAGCCACAAGTTGATCATGTTCTTTTACCGAGTGGAAAACGGATCCTTTTGCTTGCAGAAGGGCGATTAGTCAACTTAGGCTGTGCGACAGGGCATCCGAGTTTTGTGATGTCCAATTCGTTTACGAATCAGGTGCTCGCTCAGATCGAATTATGGCAAAAAGGGCGCGAATATAAATGTGAGGTTAGAGTCCTCCCTAAAGTACTAGATGAAAAGGTTGCGCGATTACACCTCAAAAAATTAGGTGTTCATTTAACTGTGCTGAGAGAAGAACAGGCAGAGTACATTGGCGTATCAAAGGAAGGGCCCTATAAGCCGGATTATTATCGTTACTAGAAATCACATAACTGCTCACACCCTCCCTGCCATTTGAGTCGAGGCATTCTTTTCTTGTTCCCACGCTCTGCGTGGGAACAAGAAAACGCACCCTACAACTCTTCCAGTGTCCTTAAACTCTGATCTGCATGCCGCAGGCGAAGAACCAAGATTTGTGAGATCTGTGAAAGGAGAAGTCCTGTCACAGCAGGATACGATGTGGCCACCCTGTCAAAATCGCATCTGGATAGCGTAAATACTTCTACGGTTGTTCTGGCAATGGCATTTGCTGAACGAGGTGCTTTATCTAAAAATGAGAGTTCTCCAAAGAAGTCGCCTTGGCTAAACGTGATAATGTGGTATTGTGAGGTTTCTTGAAGTGGCAGTGTAATTTTAACTTCCCCGCGTCGTATCAAGTAAAGTTCATCTCCTGTCGAACCCGATTCAAAAATAAGAGCATTCGGCACGTAAATTTTTGCATGTGTATAAGCAGCCAGCTCTTTTAGAATGTTGTCTGGAAAGGCTTTAAACAGAGTAAAGTCCTGTAGATCAAACACTTTGAGCTTGAGTTCTTGCCGTTTAACTTGATGAGCTTCCAGGATGGCTTCTTCGGCCCATTCTAAGGCTTCATTTAAGTCCTTACAGTATTTAATGTGTGGGGCTTCTCGAATGACTTCATGGTACCGCAAGTAGGTTTCTTTGGTTTGATCTGTAGGAAGGCGCCGGGAGTCGAGGTTGCAATAGAGGAGCTTTCCCCCATTTTCGAGTACCAAATGATCGATGTGTTTGAGCATGTGTGCTGCGGTGAAATCTATGGAAACCACGCGGCGTAAATCCAAAATAATAAAGTGTTTTGTTTTGAAGGTGGGTTCCAATTCGGTCAGCAGTTGGTCGGTTGTTCCAAAAAACAAAGTACCCTGTAGTTCGAAAATCACCGTTTGGTTTCCATAGGTTTCTAGTATTTGTATTTCCTGTGGGAGGCGTTTTCTTTTGGAAAAGCGTGTGTTTCCAAAAGTTTTTCTTCGAATGACAGAGCTTAGAATTTGGTTTCTTAAGAAGAGTAAAATAGCCAATAAAACGCCAACACCAGCTGCTGCCATAAGGTTAACCAGGATAGCCGTGATAACCACACTCAAGGTGACCAAAAAATCCAGCCAAGTTGCGCGTTGTTTTAAGAGATGAAAGGAATGGACGTCTATCATTCGAATGCCAACGGCTATTAAAATTCCAGAAAGCGCAGCTAGAGGGACAACAGCAAATAACGGACCCAGAAACAAATAAGCCATTAAAGAAAAAACACCTACAAAAAAACCTGATAAGCGGGTTTGTCCTCCTCCCGTGACATTCACGAGCGTTGCTCCCAGTGTGCCTGCTCCTGGCATACCTCCCACTAAAGTGGAAGTCATGTTTGCACAGCCTTGTGCGAAAAGTTCACGATTGGAATTATGCCGTGTTTTGGTTAGCGTATCTAAAATGACACAGGTTTTTAACGTATCGATTGAAAGAAGCACGGCCAGGGTGAGTGCGGGGAATAATAAGTGTGAAAGTAACATCCTCCAGGGGAAGGAAGACAACGTTTGCCATTTTTCTGTTGCGGTTTCGGCAAGAGAAGTTTTTAAAACAGAGTCAAGTGGGCCAATCACCCATGGGTTTCCTGGTGCGGTTAGGTCGGGATAAGCCTTACTCAAACCAAAATAAACCACGATTCCAGCAAGAATGGCGAGAATGGGCGCGGGAATTTTGCGGGTGAGGCGAGGGGCAAGAAACATAACGCCCAAACTTACACACCCGATGATTAAAGCGGGGGCTTGCCAATTTTTAATGGATGTGAGCGTTGTGAAAAAAGAGACATCGTGGGGGAGGCCGACAAAAGTGTGAAATTGCCCAAGGATAATAATGCAACCCACTGCGCTTAAATAACCGGCCACAACAGGGTAGGGGATAAATTTGATAAGCTTTCCGCCCCCTAGCTTTCCGAAAAAGATTTGTAAAATGGCAGCAAAAAGCCCAACAAGAGAGAGTGCCAAAAGAACAATCTGTGGGGAAATTTTCAAGTTTGGCGTGTTAGCCAACTGCAGCGCATGTGCAGCCAAAACGGCAGCGGCGGGTGCGCAGGGCGCGCTGACTAAACGGGGTGCGCCTCCCAAGATGGGCGCCACAAGCCCTATTGCGATGCTTCCCAATATGCCTGCCAATGCACCTTGGGCTAAATAAGCACTCCCTAAGGGTGCAAAAATAATAAGGCCAAAAGCAATAGAAGAAGGCAATGCTACCAACATAGCCGAGAGCCCACCCATGAGATCGGGGTAGAGCGTTCGAGTGATATTACGTAGTGGCATATGGAAAGGATAGTGGTAGTTAAGTCTTTTTCGCAACTGATTTGACCATTCTATGCCTTTCTGATACCATGGAAATATAAAATTATATGGTATTGGAATGGCATGGAAAACACAGCACTCAAACAATATTTATCTCGGCAATGGGTGGAGCAATATCATATTCTCCACCTAAAGGCTTATTCAGAAGACGACACACCGCTTCCGAAACGTTTCCTTTTTGACACTCTTTCTGGGGCAATCGAGCGTTTTTTGAAAAACAAATTGGAACTTCGTTGGATCCTGATGCCAGGCTTGAGGGGGTGTGGAAAAACCACCTTGTTGGCTCAACTTTATTTTGCATTCCAAGCTTCCCTGAAGAAAAGAATCCTCTACGTTTCAATGGATGAGGTGGTGCACAAACTCAACAGCAACTGTTATGAACTCTTAGATTATTTCGAAGAATTCATGGGACACAGTTTTTCAAAACTTACAGAAAAAGTGCTGCTCTTGATAGATGAAGTTCATTTTGACCCAAACTGGCCATTGGCGTTGAAAACGCTTCATGATAAATCCAATAAAGTTTTTGTGATTGCAACGGGTTCATCCGCTATTGCCCTCCACATGACGACGGATATTGCTCGCCGAGCTGTGATTGAAAGAATGTTGCCCCTTAAATTTACGGAATATGCTTTTATTGCTAACCCAGCACACACCGATCGGTCGAAGGTTCAGTCGGTCTCAATTGACATGACCGAGGCGCTTTTTGGGTGTAAGACTGCAGAAGATGTCTATCACCATCTTCAGAAACTAGAACAAACAGTAATGACGTATTGGCAACACCAAGATCTTCAGCAGATCTCAAGTTATATCAAGTATTACTCTTTGCCTTCGGTGATAGGGATAGAAGACACCACAAAACTCTATCAAATATTGAATCACATTTTGGACCGTATTGTTGAAAAAGATATTGCTGCATTAAAGAAATTTAGTCAGTCGATATTGGATAAAATACAAAGTTTACTTTTTATGCTGGCCAGTACAGACGTGGCGAGCCTTCATAGCCTTTCTAAAAATATGAATGGTATGGATATTAAGACGCTGATGCGCGTTTTACAGGCTCTTGAGAAATCCGAAGTATTGCTAAAAATATATCCCATGGGTTCTGTTTATAAGAAGGTGAGAAGGCCGGCCAAATATCTTTTTTTAGCTTCCAACTTTAGAGCGGCTCTTTTACACAGCATTATGGATGCGCATGCCATTGACATTCAGCACAAAGGTAGATTGTTGGAAGATGTTTGTGGACTTTATTTTTCTCATCTTTTTTTGGGTAGAAGTTCAGTCTATACCTTGCATTATGATCCGAGTTCGTCAGGGGCCGATTTTATTTTGCAACATGGGAAAAATAGAATCATCTTAGAAGTAGGTTGGAATAAGAAAAACGCTCAGCAAGTCATTCAAACACAAAAAACGATAGTGGGTAGTTATGGGTTGTTGGTGACCAATCAACCCCTACACTGGGACAAAGAAAATCAAGTCGTCACCGTTCCTCTGGAATATTTTTTTCTGCTGTAATGGCTTAGGGTCCTGCCGACGGCCCGTATCGAAGCATGCTCGCCTTCGGCTCTCGCGTGCGGGTGTCCAGCTTTCAAACGCGTATAGTTTTCTTTTGCTAAACTTAATTTAGATAACCAGAATATTTTCTATGTTTGAATCCGCAGAACTCGGACAAAAAATAGATAAAAAAGCTTACAGGCGCGAAGCCAGGAAATTGCGCGAGCAATTATTAGCAGCGCAAAAGAAGCTAGCGGTTGCGGACTTCTCTGTCATTATTCTAATTGGAGGCGTGGAAGGGGCTGGAAAATCCGAGTTGGTCAATTTGCTGCTTAAGTGGTTGGATGCACGGGGTATCCAAATTCACGCGGTATGGGATGCAACCGATGAAGAGAAAGAAAGGCCGCCTTACTGGCGCTTCTGGCGTCGGTTGCCTCCCAAGGGGCATATGGGTATTTTTTTTGGATCTTGGTATACCGAGCCTATCATTCATAGAGTTTATAAAAGAAATAGTCCTGCTGAGTTTGACGAGGCCTTAGATAATATTATCAGCTTCGAGCAAATGCTGTCGCAAGAGAATGTACTCATTCTCAAGTTTTGGCTACATCTGGCCAAGCAAGCGCAAAAGAAGCGCATTAAAGGAATGGAAGCAGATCCGAAAAGCGCCTGGCAAATCACCCAAACAGAGAAAAGTTTTTTTAAAAAATACGATGTTTTCCGTACAGTCAGTGCTCATGCCATACGCCGCACCCATTTCCCAGATAGACCCTGGCACATTATAGATGCTACCGACAAAAGGTATCGAACGCTTGCGGCCACTAAAATTTTATTGCAAGCACTCCAAGAACGATTAGCATTTTTAGAAGACACTCTAAAAAGAGACGAGAAGGCGCACAGACGTACTTTATTGTTAACGCCTGAAAAAACGAACATTATTCGAAACCTCGATCTCACCCTAAAGCTTAGCCCAGCTGAGTTTAAGAAAAAACGGAGCCAATACCAAAAAGAGTTATTTTATTTAACTCAAAAGATGGTTAAGAAGAAATGCTCTGCCATCTTTGTTTTTGAAGGGCCTGATGCTGCAGGGAAAGGAGGTGCTATTCGGCAGTTATTAGAGGCAGTCGATGCAAGAGTATACCAAGTGATTGCAGTGGGTGCGCCGACGGATGAAGAGGGAGCCAGGCCGTATTTGTGGCGTTTTTGGAGACAGGTGCCTCGGCATGGGCAACTGACCATTTTTGACCGCTCTTGGTATGGACGTGTTTTGGTAGAACGCATTGAAGGGTTTTGTCGTGTGCCAGACTGGCAACGTGCCTTTAGTGAGATCAATTTTTTTGAAGAACAACTCATTCAGTTTGGAATTTGTGTGATCAAATTTTGGTTGGCAGTCTCGCCCGAAGAGCAACTCAGGCGTTTTAAGGCACGCCAGGAAACGCCTTACAAACAATACAAACTTACCGAAGAAGACTGGCGAAACCGTTCTAAATGGGATGCCTATGAGAGAGCCGCTTGTGACATGATTGAAAAGACCAGTACCGAAATTGCGCCCTGGACACTCGTTCCCGCCAACCATAAACCCTGGGCACAAATTAAAGTATTAAAAACAACGTGTGATGTGTTAAAGAAAAGTTTGAAACGCTGAGGACATCACTCTCATGGTTCAGGACTTTGTACCCACATTGCCATCCCTATTGGAAGGTCCAAGTAAACCGCTCATCCATAGGGATTTAAGTTGGATCCAATTTAATGAACGCGTCCTAGCAGAGGCAACTTCCGCAAGCCACAATCCTTTATTAGAAAGACTAAAATTTCTTTCCATTACTGCTTCCAATTTAGACGAATTCTTTATGGTTCGAGTAGCCTCTCTGGAGGCCTTGATCAATACTTCACTGCATAAAAATACTCCCGAGGGCAAGGAAAAAGCGGACAGGCTGCAAAGGATCCGAAATTTAATTTTTGATGCCGTCCATAATTTTGATTTTAAACAAGCGGAAACCTTTGAACAGATTGTCTTGGAACTCATCTCTCAAAAAATTCATCTCGTTAAAAATTCTAAGGAAAGCGACGAGATCTTTAGTTTGGGTCGTCAAGTTTTTGAGGAACAGGTGCTTCCTAAGTTGGTCCCTCCAGAAGCTTTTTCTATTGTCAGCATAGCCCAGCTTGAAAACTTACAAATGGCCATACTCTTTTCTGAAAAATATTTTTTTCAGATCCCAAAATCCATTCCGAGTGTGCTGGTGACCGTTAGGAAGGGCGAGGGTTATCTTTTTTTATTGGATCATCTTTTGATGACCTATTTGGGAGATTTTTTTCAAGGGATTGCAGGGCCTATAGGGGCGATTCGATTAACCCGGGATAGTGATTTTAGTGTCGATTTAGAACTTGCTGAAGACACCGAATCTATCCCAGATAGGATCCGAAACAGGCTGGGACAAAGTGGGGCTTCGAAAAGACGAGTGGTGCGTATCCAGTCTATTGGAGCGTTTTCAAAAGGTTTTTTATCCTCTCTTGTGGAAACGCTCAAACTAACGGAAAAGCACCACATCCTTTCCACACACACGCTTTCTCTATCAGGGTTGTGGTCTGCGATTCGGCAGCTGCCAGAAGCATTTCTAGAGAATAAAAAACTACAGTATGCGTCTTTAAATGGATGTATTCCAAAGTCTTTTCGAGAACTCCCTCATATTTTTGACAAATTAAAACAACATGATTATTTGTTACACCATCCCTATGATTCCTTTGATGCTCTAGTTGCCTTAATCCGTTATGCCTGTGAAGACGAGTCTGTTCTAATGATTGAGCAGACCATATATAGAATGGATGTGGCTTCTCCCATCATTGAACTCTTGAAACAAGCGGCAACAAAAGGGAAAAAAATTAGAGTGGTGATTGAACTTCGGGCGCGTTTCGATGAGCTCAATAATTTAGCCCTCGCTGAAACGCTTAGGCAATCAGGAGTGGAAGTTGCTTTTGGTTTCGGCAAGCTCAAACTTCATACCAAAATGACGCTGATTACCCGCAGTGAATTGGGCGAGGCGAGGCGATATACCCATCTTTCTACAGGAAATTATAATACAAAAACAGCGAGAGAATACGCCGATCTCGCTGTTTTAACGGCCAATCCAGAGATAGGCGCTGATGCAAGACTCTTTTTTGATTCCATATTAAAGGCCAAGGTTCCTCAGTCGTTCAAACACTTATTGCTTGCGCCCACGGAGCTGCATCGAAGGTTGATTGCTTACATTCAAGCAGAGCGGGATGCGGCAAGAGGTGAGCAACCTGCACGAATTTTTGCAAAAGTGAACGCACTCATTGATGAAGAAGTGATTTCAAATCTTTATTTGGCTTCACAGGCGGGAGTTACGATCGACCTCATTGTGCGAGGAGCCTGTTCGCTCATCCCTCAAGTTCCCCATCTTTCTGAAAAAATACGGGTGATGAGTGTGGTAGACCGTTTTTTAGAACACAGTCGAATTTATTATTTTAAACATTCAAAAGCGATGTACCTTTCCAGTGCTGACTGGATGCCACGGAATTTTTTTTCCCGTCTAGAAACGGCTTTCCCAGTTTTAGATGAACGGGTATACACTTACTTGGAACAGTATGTGATCCCAACCTTTTTAGCTGATACAGAAAAAACGTGTAAATTAACTTCACAAGGGATTTGGAAGAAACGTACCACGCATCCTGGTTCGCTTCCCGTTCGTTCACAACAGGTTTTTGAAAAGTTGGCGGAGCGTGACTACCAGGGAACTCCATTCGCGCCTAATTTATGAGAGTAGCCATTATTGACTTGGGAACGAATTCCGTCCGCTTTGACGTCCATCAGATCCTGGGTCGCGATCGCGTCACAAGGCTTTATCGCGAGAAAGTCATCATTCGGTTGGGACATGATGTTTTTCGACGAGGAGATCTCGATCAAAACACGATTCGTCGTACATTGAATGCGTTTGTGAGATTTAAAAAGATTATCGTTGACTGTCACGCACAAAAAATAATAGCAGTTGGAACGAGTGCTCTCAGAGAAGCACAAGATGGGACAGAGCTTATTCGAGAGATTAAGAAACAGTCTGGCATTGAGATCCGCATCATTTCGGGTCGGGAAGAGGCCAAACTTATTGCGCTCGGTATTTTAGCGAACGAGCCCATTTCTAAACAGAAGGTTGGACTGATTGATATCGGAGGAGGGAGCACTGAAATTTCTA
Source organism: Gammaproteobacteria bacterium (assembly GCA_016207405.1). Lineage (GTDB taxonomy): Bacteria > Pseudomonadota > Gammaproteobacteria > JACQPQ01 > JACQPQ01 > JACQPQ01. The sequence goes on from JACQPQ010000043.1 coordinate 14,783, forward strand.
TTTCCGAAAATGGGAAAGTGAGTCACAGCGAAAGTTTTCCTCTCGGCTCTGCAAGACTTCAGCAAATTTTCTTAAAGAAGAACCCTCCAACGTTGGAAGCTATCGCCGAACTTCAAGGGTATGTTCGGAAAACCATTGGGCATATTCTGAAACGTTGGCCTCGCGTCACTCAATTGATAGGTTCCAGTGGAACGGTGAAAACGTTGGTTAAACTCTTCAGGGTGCCGAAGAAAAAATCCGTATTAAGCACCAATGCGCTTAAAAAACTGATTCGGAAAATGCAGGACATGACGACAGAGGAGCTTTCTTCCGTCCGGGGAATGGAGCTTTCCTCTGCAGACATGATTCTGGCGGGGGCGCTTTTACTACGAGAATGCATGAGAGCATTGGGTGTGCGGCGTGTTGTTTCAACCGAGATCTCTCTTCGAGATGGCATTTTGCAAGAACTTCTGGAGATCTCAAAAAAAAAGAGCCCCTTACCGTTTGCTTTTCGTCTTCCCGATCTATACGAGAAAGCCATTCGTTTTGGTGAAAATGAATCACATATTCAAGTTATGGTCAGTATGACCAATCAGTTATTTCGGAGGTTACAACCGCTTCATGGATTGGATAAAACTTGGAAAATTTATTTGGAGGCTGCTGCCATTTTAAGGAATGCAGGGGAAATGATTTCCTTTCTGAATCATTCTGAACATTCTTACTATTTGATAAAACAGGCTGGATTTCCATTTGTGGAAGAATGGGAAACAGAACTCATTGCATTGCTTTGTAGGCATCATGAGTGCTTGAAACGGAGTTCTTTGAATATTCTCCCTTTTCACAATGATCGTTCAAAAAGGAAGGTGTTTTTGAAATTACTTGCGCTCTTACTCATCGTCGATGCGTTGGATGCTGATCTTGTTTCCCCCATAGCACTCGAAAAAATCCGCATAGATAAGAGTTTTGTGAGACTTTCATTCTCAGGAGGTTCGTCGCTTGAAATCCTCCGGGTAGCCGAAAGAAGCAAGCTTTTTGAAAAGGTATTTAAAAGACGGTTGGTCGTTAAACGAGTGTGAGATCTGTTTATTCCAGGCTTTGACGGATCTCAAAAATTTTTAGTTTTCGATCCCCAAAAAGGATAGCAACCCCTCCTTTTTTTAATTCAAAAGGCAGTGAAAAATTTTCAGAAAAAAAAGATTCGATCCAATTGAGGTGGGTGCATACTATGGTTACTTTTGCAGTTTCACTTTCTTTTCTCCACCACTCCATAAAGTCAGCAATAGAGGTGTGAAGTAAAAAATCCTCATTTAATGATCTCAGGTTTTGAATGGATAGTTTTTTCTTTTTTGCAAAAGGTGTGAGGGTTTCAATGCACCTTTTTTTTGGGCTGGAATAGAGGTGTGTTTCTTCTTCACAATGGAGTTTAGATAAAAACTTCGAAATGAAACGAGATTGTTTTTTCCCTTTCGGGCTTAGTCCATTATCCACATCGACAAGAGGTTTTTTAAATCGATGGGCATGCCTTATGATAATCAATACTCTACCGGGGTTTTCTTCAAAAATGTTCACTTTAAAATCCCTCTAAATTCTAATCGTTCCGCTTTCTCTGGCTATATTCCTCATGAATGAAGATGCTGCTTTTTCACCTCTCCCGCCAGCGGGGGAGGGAGTAACATAGTCAGATCTTCAAGTTAATTGGGTATAAGCCCCTTACGTAAGAAATCTATTGTTTTATCCAGAACGCCTCTATCGTAGAGACGATAGATTTTTTTCAGTTCTCTTTGAATAGGCTTTTGAATGGGTATGGGGTATTCAAAATAGTGTTCAAGGGTTTCGAGATCATGAATATGCCCTAAGTGATCTTGTAAGATTTTAAGATTTTGCACAGGGACGTCGAGCGCTTCTAAAAGGTATCTTATTTCTTTAAGTTGGATTCGTAAACGATGCAGTTCCGTTTTGCTCTTAGGATGTTTTTTGATTAAGGCGGATAATTTGAGATGAAAAAAAAGCAGTATTTTCTTTAATGCAACAGGGGAGAAATAAAGTTCTGCTTTTAAAGGGTGCAATTGGACGTGCACGAATTTTTTTTTGTGATGAGAATCCCATTGATGCAATAGGCGAGTAAATTGCTTGTTCCGTTTTGCTTTAAGGGGTTGGGTGGGCAGTTTTAAAGTTTTAGCATTTTGAATCGCCACGTCCAGGTTTCGAACTTCTCCGCAGTCGCGGGTTAATCGACGAAGTGCTTTTTCAATTGTGTGGTTCTTTTCTGAAACAGCGGTATGCGCTATTTTATAAGCCATCAGAAAGGAACGAAGCCTTCGTGAGGTTACGCGTATTTGATGAATATCTTCTGAAGACCATTTCTGGTTAGCAGTGAGGAGGCGTTTTTCAAGCGTGTGGGCGGTGGATCCTATTTTTCGGTTTAAAAGTTTATGGAGCTGCATGGGACTTGGGGTGCCGTATAAAATGAATATAGCAGGTGACTGCGAAGGCTGCTTGGGGCTTATTTTTTACTTTGGCTAATATTTTTTATGGTTTTTCTTGACTCTTGGTGAGGAGTCAGTAAAATTCACCTGCTTGTTCATTTTATATGAATAAGTCAATTGTTCTTTTACAATGAATGATATTGCCTATTTATGTGGGCACCTTGCAATTTTAAAGCAGTTCAATACGAGATATTAAACTCATATAC
>JACQPQ010000041.1 GCA_016207405.1 Gammaproteobacteria bacterium
CTTTGATTCCCTCCACCTCAACCAGACATAGCCGGCAGGCACTGGACGCATGGTAACCCCGAAGATAGCAGAGGTGCGGAATCTCAATGCCTACCTGTAAAGCAGCTTCAATGATGGTAGTGTCTTCCCGAACCGTAACTTTTTCTCCGTCAATGGTCAAATTTATAAGTCTATTCATTATCACCAGCCACGGGCTTTACTGGTTTGCCCCGATAAAGAATGCATCCCACAGGACAGACATCAAGACAGATACCACAGTGGCTGCATTTGCTCTCCTTGACATAATATCTATCCTTTTCACTTTCTATTGCTGTGTTTCTTCCATCATTTTTCGCCTGTTCACTACAGACTTCTTCACAAAGTCCGCAAAGGATACATGCCTCATTTATAATACGATAAGTTCCCAGAGCTTTGCATTTTTTTGCCGGACAGTACTTATCCTTGATATGTGCCTCGTATTCATCTCTGAAATAGCGAATAGTTGTTAGCACAGGATTGGGGGCGCTCTGTCCCAGACCACACAAGGATGTCTCTTTTATCTTCCGACCCACTTCTTCTAAGAATTCAATGTCACCCTCCTTTCCTTCTCCCTTGCATATCCTTTCAAGGATTTGAAGCATCTGAAATGTTCCGATCCGGCATGGTGGGCACTTGCCGCACGACTCTTGCTGAGTAAAAGAGAGAAAAAATCTGGCAATTTCTACCATGCAGTCGTTTTCATCCATGACCACAAGTCCACCGGAACCCATCATTGCTCCGGCATCAGTCAAGGAATCAAAATCTATAGGGGTATCTAGAAGTCTTTCCGGAATACATCCTCCTGAAGGACCGCCTATCTGCACCGCCTTGAACTTCTTGTCTTGAGCAATACCCTCGCCAATATCAAAGACAATCTCTCTTATGGTTGTTCCCATTGGCAGTTCAATAAGCCCTGTGTTTTTCACTTTCCCGGTGAGAGCGAAGACATGTGTTCCTTTGGAATTTTCTGTACCGATAGAAGCAAACGACTGAGCGCCCCTGGCAATTATCAACGGGACAGAGGCGTAGGTCTTCACATTGTTCAGGACTGTGGGTTTTTCCCAGAGACCCAGTTCCACCGAACGGGGAGGAGTCTGACGTGGCATGCCTCTCTTTCCCTCAATGGAATACATCATTGCGGTCGATTCACCGCACACAAATGCTCCCGCTCCTCTTCTGATCTCCATATTGAGAGAAAGTCCACAGTCAAGGATATTGTCCCCCAAAAGCCCAAGTTCTTTTGCCTGATAAAGAGCAAGTCCCAAATTGGTCACTGCTAATGGATATTCTTCTCTGACATAAATGTAACCTTTTCCGATATCACCAATCGCATAGGCAGCGATAATCATCCCTTCGATCACAGAATGAGGATCTCCTTCTAAAACGCTTCTATCCATAAAGGCACCCGGGTCGCCTTCATCTCCATTGCAGATAAGATATTTTTCCTTCCCAGGTTGTGCCCTGCAGGATTCCCACTTGCGCCCCGTAGGGAATCCAGCCCCTCCCCGACCGCGCAAACCCGAAGCTTTTATTGTTTCAATAATTTCTTCAGGCAGAATGCATTCCCTCAGAACTTTAACAAACGCACCGTACCCACCCCAGGCGATATATTCTTCAATGCTGGAAGGATTCCTTCTTCCGCAATTCTGCAAAATCAATCGCATCTGCTTCTGGTAAAAGGGTATCTCTTCCTGACGGCTGATTAGTCGATTGTCGTGCCTGTATAGAAATCTATCTATTGGTCTGTTTCGGGAAATTGTTAGATCCAGTATCTGTGGCACATCAGCCTCGTTCACCTTCTGGTAGAATAGATTATGCGGTTGAATGTAAAGAAGCGGACCTTTTTCGCACCACCCATGACAGCCTGTTCTTACAAGTTCTATGTTCAAGTTCTGTTTTTTGATTTCGCCTTCCAGGACGGCGGCCAGTTGAAGTGCACCTGCAGAACAGCATCCGGTTCCACAGCAGACAAGCATGCGTTGGGGCCTAACTTTCAGGAGCGCAACAGACAATCTCTCCTGAAGAGCAACGAAGTCACATGCATTCTTCAATCTTTTGAGAGTTCGCATCTTACCGCCTTTTTAGCCGCTTGATTAAATGACGCTGTTCTCCTGCCCTTATTACCTCTCCATTAGCTACTACTACCGGAGCTAAAGCACAACACCCTACACAGCTTACTGTCTCCAGAGTAAAGAGAAGGTCCTCTGTTGTCTCGCTATCTCTTATGCCCAACTGCTCCTGAAACCTTTTTAGGGCCTTCATTGCGCCTTTAATATGACAGGCAGTGCCTGTGCAGACACGAACAATGTTTTTCCCCCGCGGCTTAAAATAAAACTGCTTGTAAAAGGATGCGACACTGTATACTCGTGCCAGTGAAATGCCAATCGTTTTTGATACTGCCACAAGTACGTCTCCCGGCAAAAACCCGAGTTTTTGCTGGAGTTCCTGTAGTAGATGAATCAACATATCCTCTTTTCCTATGTACCTGCCAATTATTTCTTTTATTCCCTCATCAGTCATCGCTACGGTTCTCTCCTCAGAACCTGCTAAATAACCCCTTACTACAAAACAGGAAATCCTGTAAAGCAACCTCCCTTTTACAATGTTATGGGAATTAAGCTCAAATAATCTTCGATCCCGCCTTTATC
>JACQPQ010000045.1 GCA_016207405.1 Gammaproteobacteria bacterium
AAGATCATCCTGCCATTCGCCTTGAAGTGGATGGGGGGATCACGCTCCAAAATATTTCAGAACTTGCGAGAGCTGGGGCCGATACTTTCGTGGCAGGAACGGCTATTTTTAAGGCTGGTTCCTATGCTTCTCAGATTTCGAGTCTGCGGCAAGCGCTAGTTTGAGTAGGTGGTCCGCTCTCTTGCGCGAGCGCAAGTCCACCCTACGTGTAGGGGCTGTGAGATCTTCTATCATCTGATCTTTTTCTTCCCACAGTGCGTTTAACCAGCTTTGAAAATATTTTCGATAGTGCGGATCGTTCCGATAATCGCCTTTCTGTATATCGCTGACAGGAATTTTTTGTATTCGAATAATGACGCGAGGAATACGGCCACACAGAAAATCCCAGAATGTTTTTTTGCCGTCTGGGTACACGAACGTTAGATTGATAATCTCGTGGATTTTGTCGGGAAGTGCGGAGAGTAACCACCCAATTCCTCCTGCTTTGGGCTTTAGTAAGTGATGATAGGGTGACTTTTGCGCCCGATGCTTTTGGGGTGTAAACCGTGTGCCTTCCACAAGATTACAGATGGTGACAGGCTCTTCAGAAAATTTCTGACAGGCTTCTCGTGTTGTTTTTAGGTCGCGGTCTTTTTTTTCAGGATGTTTTTTAAGATAGGCTTCAGGATAACGAGAGACTAAGGGGTTTTCGCCTAACCAAATACCGAGACCTACAATGGGTAGCCAGAGGATCTCACGTTTTGCGAAAAAACGAGGAGGCGAAGTTCTTCCATTGATAACTTCAAATAAAGCGATAGCATCTACCCAATTTTGATGGTTACCAATCAGTAGGGTCCAGTGATCTGGATTCAAAAAATGAGCTCCTTCTATATCCCAGTGGGTCAGGTGAGTGATGGCATTATATCTATGAAAAAATGCTCCCCATATCGTCAAAAACTGGTACATCATTTTTAAACATTTTTTTTTAAGCCATCGGCTGGGCAATAGCAGTTTTAAAACTCCAACTGCCACAAATAACCCACCCCAAATCAATGTGTTTAGGCAATAAAAGAGAAAAGAGAGTATTCCGAATACAAAAGGAGGAAGTGAGGGTTGCCGCATAGGAGAAATAAAAAAGCTTGACTTAATGGAATTTTACTCTTTTAATGATTTTAGTGTTGCTCTTTCTTGCATTGTAAGAAACGGAAGTCTTACGGATCCTAGAAATAGGATCCATTTTATCAAAAAGGATGTTGTATGAGCCAGAATGACTCGCAAACCACTCCTTCTGGAGTGAACAATCTTGCAATAGAAAAAATTCTGGAGCTTGAAAGAAGAGTTTTTGCTCTAGTGACCCCACCCACGCAAGTGATTGCGACTTGTGGTCGAATCGCAGACACCATGCAGAAAGTGGATTGGCAGGGTCTCGCTGAACAGGCGAGAGATATTCAAGTTGCCTTTAATGCTGTGGAGCGGAGCTTATCCCAGCGAGTTGCTTTTTTGCTGGGAACCGCCAAGGTTGTGGGTAAATGCGAAGAAGCCGTTCAAGGCATGTTAGTTCTCATTCAAAGCGTGGCTGAAATGAGTGCTACAAGCTTTGTGGGTTTGTCTACGCAGGTTTCTAAACTAGGGGAGATGAGTGAAGCATTGGATGGGCTTTTCAAGCAAATCCAGGCGAACTCGATCCCTTCGGAAGAGAAAACTGAAGAGCCACAATCGTGAGCCCATTCATAGCTAGCCGTCGAAAGCGAGGCGAAGCCGAAGCAATCCGGGTTTCTTTTCCACCTGGATTGCGTTACGCACGTAACAAGCGCGGGCCTCGCTTTCGATGGTATTCTTTAATTCTTAATCCTAAATCCCATTCTATCATGCAAAAGCCTGTCGTTCTTGTATTTTCTGGGTTCGATCCGACGGGAGGTGCAGGCACGCTTGCCGATGTTCAAACCCTCTCAGCCGTGGGCTGCTATCCTGTATCCATTGTTACCGCACTGACTGTGCAAGATACTCATACGGTGTACAAGGTTGTTCCTGTTCGCACCAGTCTTCTTTTTGAACAAGCTCAAGTTCTTTTTCAAGATTTTTCCATTGTGGCCATAAAAATAGGACTGATAGGGAGCGTTAAAAACGCACTCACTCTTGCTCGCATTCTTCAAAGCCATCCCAGACTTCCCGTTATTTTAGATCCGGTTCTCTATTCAGGGGGAGGCGTTTCTTTAGCAGATAAGAATTTACAGAAAGCCATTCTCACGCACTTAATGCCGCTTGTGACCATTGCAACGCCTAATATTATCGAAGCTAATGCGCTAGCAAAACACTATCAGCCTCAAATAAATTTGAGGTCTATAAGGAATTGGATGCCAGATTTCGCTGGCATGACAACCCTTTCTATTGCGAACGTGCTGTTAAAAACGGGTTGCCATGCGGTGTGGGTAACCGGAACAGAAAGTGGAACTTCTCCCATTCAACATCCTCTTTTCATAAGCGGCGTTCCTTCTCCAATTGTCTTTTCTTGTGAACGCTTGCCCTATGTTTACCATGGCTCGGGATGTACGCTGGCCGCAAGTCTTGCGGGGTTTATCGCAAAAGGGGCAAGCATTCCGGATGCATGTCAACAAGCATTAGACTATACCCTACAAACTTTGAAGGAGGCGTATACTTTTGGAAAAGGGCAGAAGATCCCCAATCGGTTTTTTTCCTATTCTAAAGTATGACAGCAAAACTTTACGGTCTTTACGCCATTACCCCGCCCACATTATCGAGCGCTCAACTTTTTGAAGCGGTTTTAGAAGCCATTCTGGGTGGGGCAAATTGGGTCCAATATCGCAGGAAAAATCATTCATTTGAAGAACAACACCAAGAAGCAGAGGTCCTATGTTCTCTTTGCCGCAAACACGGCGCACTATTTTTAGTGAATGATGATCCGATGCTGGCTAAGGAAGTAAAGGCAGATGGGGTTCATCTCGGGCAACACGATGGAACGGTTCAAGCTGCGCGAAATATTCTAGGGAAAAATGCCCTAATTGGTGTTTCCTGTCATAACTCTCTTCTTCTAGCCCAACAAAGTGAAAGGGCAGGCGCCGATTATGTTTCCTTTGGAAGTTTTTTCCACTCCAATACAAAGTCAGAAGCGCCCCTTGCTCGACTATCCATTTTAAAAGAAGCCAAAGCTTCTCTTTCCATTCCGGTTGTAGCCATTGGTGGGATTACATCCGACAATGTTAGAGAAGTTTTAGATGCGGGTGCGGATAGGGTGGCGGTGTGTGAAGGGCTATTTCCACTACTTCACAAGTTTTGGTAAAGTCATCCTATGCCACTTAACATCGTCATCCTAGCGGCTGGGCAGGGAACTCGCATGCGTTCCCAAAAGCCAAAAGTCATGCATTGTTTAGGAGGCCGTCCCCTTTTAGAGCATGTGCTCAATGCCGCGCGTACTTTTTCAGAGAGTCGTCTTTTTGTCGTGATTGGACATGGGAAAAAAGAGATAGAATCCACTTTTCGAGATCCTGCAATAGAATGGGTACATCAAGCCACTCAACTTGGAACGGGCCATGCGGTTTTACAAACCTTGCCCTTTATGAAAGATGAAGACAAGGTACTGATTTTATATGGAGATGTTCCCCTCATTCGCCCAGAAACACTGCAAACGCTCATGAATGCGGTAAAGCCGGAAGGGCTTGCGCTTATCACCGCTCATTTGGAGGATCCCACGGGATTTGGGCGCATTATTCGAGGGCCTCAAAATGAAGTCGTTGCGGTGGTAGAGCATCGCGATGCGAGAGCGGAGGAACTCTCCATTCGAGAGGTCAATACGGGCATTATGCTTGTGCCTGCTTTTCGCTTAAAAGAGTGGTTGCCAAGGCTGGACGCGCAAAATATTCAAAAAGAATATTATCTACCGGACATTATTGCATGGGCCGTTAAGGTGGGTTGCCCGGTGACGACAGTACAAGCTATTGATGAAGAAGAGTGCATGGGCGTCAATGATCTCGTGCAGCTTGCAACAATAGAAAGAATTTACCAAAAGCGGCAGGCGGAAAGATTGATTCTTGAAGGGGTTCATATTCGAGATCCCGCCCGCTTTGACTTACGCGGGGAATTGAGTGTAGGGCAGAATACCACCATCGATATTAACGTGATTATCGAAGGGCGTGTTCAAATAGGATCGGATTGTTTTATTGGTCCTCATGTGGTTTTAAAAAATGCAAAGATTAGGGATGGGGCAAAAGTTCTGGCGTATTCTATAGTAGAAGATGCCTCTGTTGGTTCCGAGTGTGTGGTAGGCCCCTTTGCTCGCCTTAGACCGGGAACCGAACTTTTATCCCAAGCGCACGTTGGTAATTTTGTGGAAGTGAAGGCGTCTCAAATAGGCGAAGGTTCCAAGGCGAATCACTTAAGTTATATTGGTGATACGACGGTTGGCGCGCATGTCAACGTGGGTGCGGGAACGATTACGTGCAACTATGACGGCGTGCATAAACATAGAACGGTTATAGAAGAGGGTGCTTTTATAGGCTCACATACGGCATTAGTGGCACCGGTTGTTGTAGGGAAAAATGCAACGATTGGAGCGGGGACTGTGCTGACAGAAGACGCCAAACCGGAAAGCTTGACAGTAGGTAGAGCAAGGCAGAAGACGATACGCGGATGGAAAAGGCCAAGTTAGGATTTAGATGTAGGCCAGCATTATTCGACAATTGTAACGAGGAGACGAACACATGTGCGGCATCATCGGGGGTGTGGCAGAAAGGAATTTAACGCCTATTTTATTGGAAGGCTTAAAAAGGCTTGAATACCGAGGATATGATTCGGCAGGGCTTGCGGTCGTAGGAGAAGAAGGGGTGATCAAGCGTATTCGCACTCCCGGAAAAGTCAGCCAGCTTGAAAAACTTTTGGGCATCCATGTCCTCACGGGGCAAACCGGAATTGCGCACACCCGCTGGGCAACGCATGGGGAACCTACCGAGAACAATGCCCATCCTCATATGACCAAGCAATCCATCGCCGTCGTTCACAATGGGATCATCGAAAATTATGAAAGCTTACGTAGAGCCCAAAAACGAGTGGGATATGGCTTTAGTTCAGAAACGGATACCGAAGTCATTGTGCATGCCATCCATCACAATTTAAAGGGGGGTTGTGATCTCTTACAAGCCGTTCAGAAAACAGTCCGCACATTAGAAGGTGCATTTGCGATTGCAGTGATTGCTCGGGAAGAACCCAATCGCCTGGTTGCAGTTCGAAAGGGAAGCCCTTTAGTGGTAGGCCTTGGCATAGGGGAACACTATGTCGCTTCAGACCATTTAGCCTTAGCGCCTGTCACCAATCGCTTTATCGTGTTAGAAGAAGGCGATGTAGCGGATATGACGCAGAATAGCCTAGCTATTTATAATGAAAAGGGAGAGCGGCAAGAGCGCCCCATTCAAATATTGGATATCAAAAGTGATGTGGCAGAGAAAGGTACTTTCCGCCACTTTATGCTGAAGGAAATTTTTTACCAGCCCCAAGCTATCCAAGCAACCCTGGATGCCAGTTTTAAAAATGGCGTTTTGGTCGATACCGCTTTTGGCATGCACTTTTCAAAAATCAGCGAACATGTTCAAGCGGTGCATTTTGTGGCATGCGGAACGAGTTTTCATGCCGCTAAAATTGCAGCCTATTGGTTTGAAGCAGAATTAAATTTACCGTGTTGGGTTGAGGTGGCCAGTGAATACCGTTATCGAAAAGCGGTTATTCCGGAAGGGTGCCTCTTTGTCACGCTTTCGCAATCAGGTGAAACGGCGGATACGCTCGCTGCACTTCGATGTGCTAAACGCAAAAAATATTTAGCAACGCTTGCGATTTGTAATGTTGCGAATAGTTCTTTAGTACGCGAATCGGATTTGGTTTACTTAACGCATGCGGGGATTGAAATTGGTGTTGCTTCCACAAAAGCGTTTACGGCACAACTGGTTGCGCTTTTAAGTTTAATGGTGGGGTTAGGGCAAGGGCGAAAAGGCGTTCATCCTAAGCGCATAAAAGAGTGTGTCAAAGCGTTGACTCAAACCTTAGTTTCTGTTGTTCAAAAGGTTCTTGCTTTATCTTCCTGCATTAAAGAAATGGCGCAAAAAATAGAGGCGAGTACCAGCATTCTTTTTTTAGGAAGAGGACCTCTTTACCCGGTAGCGATGGAAGGCGCTCTGAAGTTAAAAGAAATTTCTTATATTCATGCGGAAGCCTATCCTGCCGGTGAATTGAAGCATGGGCCCCTCGCTTTGGTGGATAAAACGGTTCCTGTGATAGCGTTAGCGGAAGGCAATTCTGTACACCTTGAAAAATTAAAATCCAATCTTGAGGAAGTTAGAGCGAGGGGTGGGCATGTTATCCTATTTGCAGAGGATACCGTCCCTTTGAATAGTGCGGCTTATTGGGAAGTACTGAAAGTTCCGAGCTGCCATCCTTTACTTTCGCCACTTATTCACGTTATCCCACTACAGTTGTTGGCTTATCATGTCGCTGTCATGAAAGGGACTGATGTGGACCAACCGCGCAATCTGGCGAAGTCTGTGACGGTTGAGTAAGGGGTTAGGGATTTACCTCGTTCCCACGCTCTGCGTGGGAACGAGTAGAATTCGACAGCTAAACAAGGGAGACGCTTATGCGTAAAATACTATGGATAGGGTTGGGAATTGGCATCATCAGTGTTGCTTTTTACTTTTTTAAAGGGTTTGACAAAACGCCCGAAGAACAACCCGAAGTTCCATATCCCTCTCCAGAATCGAGTGAAGAATTTTTTGAACCCTTTCCTTCTGAAGAAAAAATGGAATTTTCTAAACAAGAATCCACCACTCAAAGGGAGCTTCCTAAGAGAAAACCTTTAAAACCAGGGCTGGAGGCTCTCCTGCCTCCTCCCGTACAGGGAAGGATCCTCCTTCCAAAAATGGACGTCTCTAAAGCGCGAGAGGTTAAAGAGCCTGTTCTTTTACTCAAACATGCCCATTTTAAATTAGATCCCAAATATCTTCCAAAATTGCAGGGCAGTGGGCTGGGTGTGGTATATCTTCAATTCAAGAGTGCTGATTTAACCGGCGCACACAAATCGGAGTTGGAACGATTAGGAGTGACGTTACTAGACTACTTGCCCGTTCAGACATGGTTGGCTTCTATTAAAAATGTTAAAAAGTTATCCATGTTAAAAAAACATCCTAATGTTTATGCTATCGGTGAAATTGACACAAGAGATAAGCTTCAGGTGGAATTGTTATCGCATGATTTCCATGATTACGCGAAGGATGCAGAAGGCTTAGGAATAGTTAAGGTTTATCTTGTGCAAAAAGGAGGCCGAGCTTCTTTATTACAATTTATAAAATCAGAATTTGGAAGAGTAAGCGACCTTTCTTCCCTGGATAAGCTCGAAGTTACAGCACCGAAAGAAACCATTGCAAAACTCTTGATGCGACCTGAAGTCAAATGGGTAGAAGAAATCCCCCCTCCTGTTATACCCAATAATCAAAGCGCAGTATTTTTATCTCGTTTAAATCAGTTGGCGGATTTAGGCTTGCAAGGAGAGGGGGTTCATCTCGGTATTTGGGAGGAAGGGCCTCCCGCAACCCACACTGAATTGGGTAATCGCGTGACGATTGTGGAAAAAAAGGTTCCGCAGGAACACGCCACCCATGTTGCAGGAACGTTAATAGGAGATGGGAGTGTAAATCCAAGAGCGCGGGGCGTAGCATCTAAAGCGCTGTTGTATGCATACGATTATTTTGGAAATATACCCAGTGAAGTACAGGAAGCTATCCGTTCTTATAAAATAGAAGCGAGTAATCATTCCCATGGAATAACTGTGGGGTGGCATCTGGGTTTTTTAGGATCGTGGACATTTGAAAGCGATCAAACCTTATTTGGGCAGTATACGGCTAATGCAGCCGAATACGACCGCCTTGTATTTGAAACCGATCATATTTTAGTCAAATCAGCCGGGAATGACCGAGATGATGTGGGAGTCGGTCCACAGCCTCCCGATGGAGGAGAACTGGGATTTGATACGATCCCTGGGGATGGTTCGGTCTCTAAAAATGTTATCACCGTAGGTTCAGTAGCGGATGTGCGTTCTATTTCCCCGTTTAGTTCCTGGGGGCCCACAGATGATGGGCGTATTAAACCGGATTGGGTTGCAAAAGGGGAAGCTGTTTTTTCTCTTCTGCCTAAAAGCAAGCAAGGTAAAGATCAATACGGGCTTTTGAGTGGTACTTCTATGGCAACTCCCGTTGTGACAGGAGCGGTTGCTTTACTGATAGAGCGTTATAAACAGTTGTTTTCTCAAAAACCTTCGGCTGCTCTCATCAAAGCGCTTTGTGTGCAAGGGGCTCGTGATTTGGATCATCCAGGCCCAGATTACAAAACAGGATGGGGTTTGTTGGATGGAGAAGCGAGTATAGCGCTATTGGAAAAGGATGCCCATTTTTGGATACGCGTTCCACTTCAAGCCTCTTTAGAAAAAGAGTTTTCATTTCGCGTAGAAGCCCATCTCGATACTTTAAAAATAACAAGCGTCTGGCTTGATCCCCCCGCACATCCTTCCGCTTTTCTAACACTCGTTTACGATTTTGATACCGAATTGGTTGCGCCGGATGGGAAATCTTACTTCCCTTGGGTTCTGGATGGTACACATCCACAAGTTTCAGCAAAACGCGGAAGGAATAAAACAGATCCCATAGAACAAATCGTGGTAGAAAATCCACTTGTTGGGATATGGACCCTTAAGGTAAAAGCGCCTCCCAACCTATTAGAAAAACATAATGTTTATGTTGCTTCGAATGTATCCTTGTTCTGAATCACCTCTCCCACTTGGAGTGTGTTGCTTCCTAATTCACCTCTCCCGCTGGCGGGAGAGGTCGACGCGTTAGCGTCGGGTGAGGGTGGATAATAATAAAAAGGAAATTTCTGTGAACTCATATACATCACTTAATTTTATGAATACCGATCTTCTTTTTAAAGAAGAAGAGCGGTTAGTACGAGATTCCATTCGTCACTTTGTGGATGAACAGGTGATACCTCGCTTGCAGCTAGCGCATCGAAACGAAGAATTCCCGGTAGAGCTCATTCCACAGTTTGGAAAATTAGGGTTGTTAGGTTCTTATCTCAAAGGATATGGCTGTGCAGGACTGGGAGCAGCAGCTTATGGCTTAGTCATGCAAGAATTAGAACGCGCGGATTCTGGCATTCGTTCTTTTTGTTCTGTGCAGGGGGCTTTGGTGATGTGGCCTATTTATACTTATGGCTCTCCCGCTCAGAAGCAAAAGTACCTGCCGCAGTTAGCAAAGGGTGAGCGGATTGGATGTTTTGGTCTAACTGAGCCTGATTTTGGTTCTAATCCAGCAGGAATGCTCACGACGGCAGAAAAAACAGCAAAAGGGTATCGCATCAATGGGACCAAAATGTGGATTACGAATGGACACATTGCAGATCTCGCTCTCGTTTGGGCAAGGTGTGAAAATAAAATTCGAGGATTTCTGGTTGAAAAAGGTACGCCAGGGTTTACCGCACGTCCTGTAAAAGGAAAATTTTCTTTGCGGGTGAGTATCACGTCAGAGCTTCATTTTGAAGGGTGTGAGGTTGCCCAGGATGCACTTTTACCTTTAGCAGAAGGGCTAAAAGCACCTTTGGGCTGCCTTTCGGAAGCGCGGTATGGCATTGCCTGGGGGGCGGTTGGGGCTGCCAATGCGGTCTATCATACAGCCCTTACCTATGCCAAGAGCCGTATCGTATTTGGTAAGCCTTTAGCAGCCCATCAACTCGTGCAAGCCAAGTTGGCTAAAATGGTACAGGAGATCACAAAATCTCAGCTCTTATGCATTCAGCTGGCCCGTTTAAAAGAAGAGGGAACGCTCGAACCGCATCATATTTCGCTGGCCAAGATGAATAATGCACGCATGGCACTCGACTGTGCGCGAGAGGCACGGGATATTTTGGGTGCCAATGGCATTATTGATGAGTACCCTGTCATCCGCCATATGCTGAACCTTGAAACGGTGAATACTTACGAGGGTACAGAAGACATTCATCGTTTGGTGGTGGGTGCGGAAGTGACCGGCATATCAGCGTTTAAATAACGAACCCGTCGCCCAGCGGCTTGACCGCGGATCTAGGCCAAACAAATCTGGACCCCGCGGTCAAGTCGCTGGGCGACGGATGAGCGGGAATGGCTGTCTGAAGTCTAGTACCCTGTTTTATTTCAGAGTAAAATGCAGAGTATGGATCTAATAGAAATTTTAAAACAAAGTGAAGGCAAGACTTTAGAGTTCAAACGGGATTTATCCTCCCCAAATGGGTTGTTAAAAACGCTAGTGGCTTTTGCTAACACAGCGGGTGGTCTTCTGCTTGTTGGAATTAAGGATAAAACGAAAAGTATATTTGGTATCGATAATCCACTCGACGAGGAAGAACGCTTAACAAATATTATTAGTCACAATATTGAACCCTTACTTTTACCAGAAATTGAAATATTGCCCTGGAAGAAAACTTATGTGATTGCTGTTCAGGTCCACCTTAGCCAAAACTGTCCGCACTACTTAAAAAAAGCAGGTGAAGACAAAGGGATTTATATTCGCGTGGGTTCAAGTAATCGGATGGCTGGCCCTGAAATCATCGCTGAATTAAAAAGGGTTACCAGAAGCCAGCCTTTTGACATGCAGCCTATGGTTGGGCTGGACTCTGAAGCTATTAACTTCAGAGTAGCTTCAGAGTTTTTTGCATCCGTTCGACCTTTAAGACAGGCTGATTTAATTTCACTTCACTTACAAACCAAGTATCAAGGTCGTACAGTTCCGACTGTTGCAGGAATATTACTTTTTGGAAAAGAACGGGAATATTATTTTCCTGATGCGTGGATCCAAGCTGGAAGATTTAAAGGCAATGATAAACGTGACATTTTAGACACCTTAGAAATTCATGATTGTCTGATTCGCTCCATAGAAAAAGCTACTGAATTTGTTAGAAAACATAGCATGGTTAGCGCAGATATTGGTGCGGTTTACAGAACGGATAGGTGGAATATTCCACAAAAAGCAATGAGAGAAGTCATCATTAATGCTGTTGTTCATGCGGATTATTCACAAAGTGGAGCGCCTATCCGAATATCTATATTTGACAACCGAGTTGAGATTGAGAATCCAGGTTTATTGCCTTTTGGATTAACCATTGAAGAGATACAGTGTGGCACATCAAAGTTGAGAAATCGAGCAATGGGTCGAATTTTTAAAGAGTTAGGCCTTATAGAGCAGTGGGGTAGTGGGATAAAACGTATCAAAGAAGAATGTGCTGATATGGGATTACCTGATCCTCTATTTGAAGAAATTGGAACACATTTTAGAGTAACTCTCTTTACCGAGCGGATCACTGCGCCACGTTTAGAAGAAAAAGGCCAAGCTATTATTGCTTTGTTAGCTAAGCGCGATGGTTTGCCTACCCATGAAATTGCGAAAGAGATTCGGCTGTCTGATAGGGCGACTAGGACACGACTGATTACACTGATAGAAAAAGGTTTAGTTGCTGAGATCTGCACTAATTTGAGAGATCCAACCAAACGTTATTATCTTATCAGAAGAGACTAAGGGCTCGCGTAAAAATAACTGTTACGACTTAAGCCTTTGGCAGTAGAAGTTACAAGCTACGGCGGTAGGGCGCACGTTTTTTGTGCCCACGCGTTACAAGTAAATAATGGACTAAAAGCAATGCAGGGAGAGAGTGACAACGCATTACGTTATAATCCGCTTTCTAAAAAAGCGTTTCACCGATTTGTAGGGTGGACAAAGCGAGCGTTTTTTGCGAGCGGTCCACCAACAAAAGGGCACGTCGAAAGTTATTTTATTCGTGCGAACCATCCTTCTAAACCTTTGGCTTTTTGGATAAAGGCCACGAT
>JACQPQ010000046.1 GCA_016207405.1 Gammaproteobacteria bacterium
CCCTAACCCCTAACCCCTTTCTTACTATTTGATACCCTGTTCTAAAAAAATATCCCAAAGGCAAACTCCAAACATGGACGAGTCGCGTAAATGGGAAGATGAGAAAAATCGTTAAACCCAAGAAAAGGTGCAATTTGAATATAAAATGTTGGTGAGTGATGAGATCGGCCGCATTCGGTTGAAAGGTAAGAATGTGCTGAACCCATGTAGCTAAAACGACCATATTCGCTCCATTCAGATGGTTTGCAGAAATAGGGATAGTCCATAGACCTAAGATAAGTTGGGTATATAAAATAAGTAAGATCAGAATATCCGAAAAGTTGCTGTTAGCTCGGATCCGTTTGTCAAATAGACGCCTATAAACGAGAAGCGTCATCCCGATAAAACATAAGATCCCAAAAATTCCGCCGGCTATCATAGACAGCAATTGCTTGGTGCTAGATAAAATAAAATGATGGTACATTTTTTCGGGCGTTAGAAGACCAAACAAGTGCCCAAAGAAAAGTAAAATAATGCCAATGTGAAAGAGGTTGCTTCCGAGTTGCATGTGCTTGTTTCTCAAAAGCTGACTGGAACTGGATGTCCATCCATATTGGGCGTATTCAAATCGTGCAATGCTGCCGATAAAAAAAACAGCGAGCGCGAGGTGAGGGTAATAACCAAAGAGGAGTTGGTGGATAGTGTTTGCCATAAATAAAAATACTCCGTTTTGCCGGACACGCTTACGCCGGCCTACAGGATGGTTTTACCATGATTTTTGGAGAAGATATTAATAAAGCATCAAAAACGACATGGTAGCCAATTTTCTTTTGTTTAAGCCGTTCGCCAATGGCGGAAATAATCGGCTGGGCTTCTTTCAGTAAATCACGGGCCTCGTGGGGAGATTGGTGCGATAAAAATTCAAGAAAAGCAGGAAGATAGTCCGGTAACTCTCCATTTTTTAAGGAAATTCCTTTTTTTTGGTACACGGTTAAAAGATCGACCATAGCCTGGCCCCGAGAGCGAGATTCACCATGCACATGTTCGAAAAGATGCAAGGATAAGGAGGGGGTTCTATCAAACCATTCCACATAGTGTTCTTGTAAACGGAATAAGTTTTCGGTTTTTAAATGCTCACAAAAAGAGCGTAAGGATTGTTGATGCAAAGGGCAGAGAAGCCCTTCGTTTTCCATGATAGTTTGAAACTCTTCAAGGTTTTCTATCCAAGCACTTTCAGGGTATGTCAGTAAAATCCCAAGTACTTTATACGTCTTGTACATGGATTAAGTCCCACCGAATAAGTTTTTTCCATGGGGTGAAGAACCATCCCTTACAGAGGATCCTGAAAAATTAAATCCACACCCTGAGCGCATTCCAAAAGCATTTTCGGCATATTCTTTATGGGAGGTTGGGATTACAAAACGGTCTTCGTGGTTGGCAATGGCTAAATAACGATACATAGCATTGACCTCTGTACGGTCAAGCCCAACGGATTTCAAAATGTTGTTGTCCTCCTCGTGAGTGATTTCCTTCATCCTCATATAAGCTCTCATAGCCAGCATTTTTTCAAGCGCTTCCACAACGGGTTTTTCTTCACCCGCAGTAAGGAGATTGGCGAGATATTGGACGGGAATACGTAAGGAACGGATGTCTGGAATAATGCCGTTTTTCGTCAGGAGACCGCTATTTTCTGCATTTTGAATGGGGCTCAAGGGAGGAATATACCAGACCATCGGAAGCGTTCTGTATTCAGGGTGTAGAGGAAAAGCGATTTTCCATTCCATGGCCATTTTATAAACAGGGGAGCGTTTTGCGGCTTCCAACCAATTGTGGGGGATCTGTTCTTTTTGAGCCTCTGCAATAACTTTTGGATCATTTGGATCAAGAAACAGGGAAAGCTGGGCTTCATATAAATCCTGTTCCTTTTCAACACATGCAACTTCTTTGATGCGGTCAGCGTCGTACAAGAGCACTCCAAGATATCGAATGCGTCCCACACAAGTTTCAGAACAAACGGTGGGTTCGCCAGCTTCGATGCGAGGATAACAAAAAGTACATTTTTCAGATTTTCCGGACTTCCAGTTGTAATATATTTTTTTATAAGGACAACCACTCACACACATCCGCCAACCGCGACATTTGTCTTGGTCAATCAAGACAATGCCATCTTCTTCTCGCTTATAGATGGCACCGGTTGGACAAGAGGCCACACACGTGGGGTTGAGGCAGTGTTCGCAGAGGCGAGGGAGGTACATCATGAAAGTGTTTTGGAACTCCCCATAAATTTTTTTCTGGATCCCTTCAAAGTTGAGATCTTTACTACGGCGCTCAAATTCTGTACCCAGAATTTCTTCCCAATTAGGCCCTTTTTTTATTTTGTCCATTTTTAAGCCCGTTATAATGGAAACGGGCACGGCTGTCGGTGGGGTTTTGGATTCTGGGGCGTTATGTAAGTGCTGATAATCGTAAGTGAAGGGTTCGTAGTAATCGTCTATTTGAGGAAGGTGAGGGTTTGCAAATATCCTAGAAAATAATTTTAATTTCCCACCCGCTTTGGGCTTGCAATTTCCGTCATGTGTTCGGCTCCATCCGCCTTTCCAACGTTCTTGATTTTCCCATTCATCGGGATATCCAATGCCCGGTTTAGTTTCGACATTGTTAAACCAAGCGTATTCAACGCCTTCGCGAGAAGTCCAGGTATTTTTGCAAGTAATCGAACAGGTATGGCAACCAATGCATTTATCCAGGTTCAATACTTTGCCAATTTGCGCTCGAATTTTCATAATATGATGCCCTTACTTGCTGGGTGGACCGCTCGCAAAAAACGCTCGCTTTGTCCACCCTACAATCCTAAATCCTAAATCTTAACTTCCTAACAATCACAAATTCATCACGATTAGAGCCCACCGTTCCATAGTAGTTAAACCCATACGATAGCTGGGCATAGCCACCTATCATATGTGTGGGTTTTGGGCAGGTGCGTGTCACGGAATTGTGAATGCCTCCTCGAAATCCTGTCTTTTCACTGATGGGGGTGTTGATAATTTTTTCCTGCGCATGGTACATCATCACCATGCCTTCTTTAACGCGCTGGCTGACGACGGCTCTTGCCGTAAGTGCACCGTTGGCATTGTAGGCTTCTATCCAGTCATTATCTTTGATTCCGATTTTGGCCGCATCCGTTTCGCTGATCCAAACAATAGGCCCCCCACGAGACAAAGTCAGCATCAATAAATTGTCTGAATAGGTACTGTGGATACCCCATTTTTGATGTGGCGTAATAAAATTCAAAGCAATTTGAGGTCTCGCATCCTCTTTTTCCTGCAGAATGGGGTGTAGAGTTTTTGTATTGATAGGAGGCTTATAAACCACGAGCGACTCACCAAACGCTCTCATCCAAGGGTGATCTTGGTAGAGACTCTGGCGTCCTGTTAACGTTCTCCATGGAATGAGTTCGTGAACGTTGGTGTAACCTGCATTGTAGGTAATTTTTTCGGATTCTATTCCGCTCCAAATGGGTGAGCTAATAATTTTACGAGGTTGAGAGAGGAGATCTCGAAACCGAATTTTGTCTTCCTCCCTTCCTTTAGCTAAGTGAATATGCGAACGGCCGGTGGCTTGACCTAAAGCTTCCCAGGCTTTGACGGCAACCTGTCCATTTGTTTCTGGTGCCAAAGTTAAAACCACTTCTGCGGCATCGATATCGGTTTCTATCTTAGGAAGGCCGCAGGTTGTGCCTGCCTCTTCGTGCGTGTGATTCAGGGCTTTAAGGAACGCGATTTCTTCTTCTCCTTTCCAGGCAAGCCCCTTTCCTCCATTTCCTAATGTGCTCATTAAAGGACCGAGAGCTGTAAATTTTTTATAGGTTTCTGGGTAGTTCCGTTCGACGACTTTAATGTCAGGCATGGTTTTCCCGGGAACGGGGTCACATTCGCCTCGTGTCCAATCTTTTATATCGTGTGTTTGGCCGAGTTCTCTGGGTGAATCATGTAACAAGGGAAGCAAAACGATATCGGTTTCTTTACCGAGATGGCCATTCACACACTCAGAAAATTTCTTAGCCAACCCTTTGTAAATATCCCAGTCCGTTCGGCACTCCCAAACGGGATCAATGGCGGCCGATAACGGGTGAATAAAGGGATGCATGTCGGAAGTGCTAAGGTCGTTTTTTTCATACCACGATGCGGTGGGTAAAACGATGTCGGAATACAGGCACGTCGTAGACATTCGAAAATCCAGTGTAACCAGCAAATCTAATTTGCCTTCGGGTTCTTCATTATGCCAGACGACTTCACTGGGCTTTTTGCCATTCGTTTGTCCTAAATCTTTGCCTTGCACCCCATGTTGAGTTCCGAGAAGATGCTTTAAAAAATATTCATGCCCCTTTCCACTAGAGCCGAGTAAATTGGAACGCCAGACAAATAAGTTGCGAGGAAAATTTTTGGGATTGTCTGGATCTTCACAAGAAAACCGTAGTTTTTTAGATTTTAACTGTTGGATAACATAGGCTTCCGGCGTGAGGCCTTCTTTTTTAGCATCCAGGCTTAAGGTTAACGGGTTTCGTTCTAATTGAGGCGCAGAAGGAAGCCAGCCCATCCGTTCCGCTCGCACGTTGCAATCGATGAGGGATAAATCTGTCCATAATTTTTTATCTGCTAAGGGAGATAAAATTTCATCGAGCTCCAGTTTTTCGTAGCGCCACTGATCGGTGTGAGCATAGAAGAAAGAAGTACTGTTCATTTGCCTGGGGGGTCTATTCCAGTCCAAGGCAAAAGCAAGGGGTAACCAACCACTTTGAGGGCGGAGCTTCTCTTGGCCGACATAATGAGCCCACCCGCCACCCGGCTGGCCCACACACCCACACATGACGAGCAAATTGATAATGCTCCGGTAGATCATATCCATGTGATACCAGTGGTTAAGTCCCGCACCCAAGATCACCATGCTGCGTCCTTCGGTTGCGTTGGCATTTTCGGCAAATTGTCTTGCGACGGTGATGACCGCATCACGAGGGACACCGGTAATCGCTTCTTGCCAGGCGGGCGTATAAGGAATGTTTTCATCATAAGTGCTTGCGACGTTTTCTTTCCCTAACCCTCTTTCAATGCCATAGTTTCCAACCAAACAATCAAATACGGTAGCAACCGCAGTTTCTCCCTCTTTTAGCTTCAGTGTTTTAATCGGGATGGTTCGTACCAAGATGTCTTTATGATCTGTGCTATTAAAATAATCATGTTTTTGGTTGCCGAAGTAAGGAAAGGCAACCGAAGCCACTTCACCTTCGTCTATGAGCGTGAGTTTGGGGGCTATTGTTTCTCCGGTTAGAATGTCCTTTTTCTCAAGGTTCCATTTGCCCTTTTCTCCCCAGCGCGAGCCAATGGAACCATTGGGGACTTTCACTTCTTTTGTGGTGAGATCTATAACGACAGTTTTCCATGCAGGATTATTTTGAATGCCGAGGTTATTAGGGAAATCTGAAGCGCGAACAAGCCGCTCCGGTACATAAAACCCTTCTTCTTTTTTACTTAAGCGAACCAAAAAGGGCATGTCGGTATAGGTTTCAGCATACGTTTTAAAATAATGACTTTGTGTTTTTGGAGTTAAGTAAAATTCCTTCAAAATAACGTGCCCCATGGCCAAGGCAAGGGCTGCATCAGTGCCTTGTTTGGGAGAGAGCCAGAGATCTGCAAATTTAGAGGCTTCGCTATAGTCTGGAGTAATGACCACACTTTTAGCGCCTTTGTACCTGACTTCAGAATAAAAATGTGCGTCGGGTGTTCGGGTTTGAGGGACGTTAGAACCCCACAGAATTAAAAACATGCTGTTATACCAGTCTGCGCTCTCCGGTACATCGGTTTGTTCCCCCCAGGTTTGAGGAGAGCTAGGGGGGAGATCGCAGTACCAGTCATAAAAACTCATACACGTTCCGCCGATTAAAGAGAGGTATCGTGTGCCTGCGGCATAAGAAACCATAGACATCGCTGGAATAGGAGAGAAGCCCACTACTCGGTCAGGGCCAAATGTTTTAATAGTGTAAATATTGGCAGAAGCAATTATTTCGTTGATTTCATCCCAGGTGGAACGCACAAAGCCGCCTTGTCCTCGAACGGATTGGTAACTTTTTGATTTTTGAGGATCGGTCACAATAGAAGCCCAGGCTTCCACAGGATCAGAAAAGTGTTGTTTAGCTTCTCGCCATAATTGAACCAGACGGCTACGGATAAGAGGGTATTTCAGTCGATTGGCACTATAAATATACCAGGAATAACTTGCGCCCCTTCCACATCCGCGTGGCTCGTGATTAGGCATGTCGGGGCGCGTACGGGGGTAATCGGTTGCTTGGGTCTCCCAGGTGATGAGTCCATTTTTGACGTAGATTTTCCAGCTGCAAGAGCCGGTGCAATTGACGCCATGCGTTGAGCGGACGATTTTGTCATGTTGCCAGCGTTGCCGATAGGAATTTTCCCATTGTCTCGATTCATCAGAGACAATGCCATGTCCTTCTGAGAAGGTTTCTGGGGTTTTGATAAAGAAGCTGAATCGTTCCAATACTTTGCTCATATATTGTTACCGTCAAAATTCTACGTTGCTCTGGGACGCTCGCAAAGGCAGCAGAAAATACACAGTAAACCACCCATCAGTGATGGATTACATTTATGGATTTTTGACATAGGCGTTAGGTCTTAAATAAAACCATCCGTTAATCATGACGCAAACAGCGTAAAATATGGCAAATCCATACAGCGCATACTCAGGGGTCCCTCCTTTTATTTGTTCGCCAAATATTTGAGGGATAAGAAATGCACCATACGCAGCAACAGCCGATGTCCATCCCAGCACAGGGCCTGCCAGCTCTTTATTAAAAACGACTGCGATGGTTCTGAAGGTTGAACCGTTTCCAATGCCAGCAGCCGTAAATAATATAAGGAATAATAAAAAGAAAGGAAGAAAATATTCTTCTGGGCTTGCTGAATGATAAGCGGCATCCATGGTGTAAGCAGCGCCCAGTGCGCCCAACACCATGATGATCGAAATGATTTGAGTCACCCAGGCACCGCCAACTTTATCCGCTATCCATCCCCCCACCGGTCGAACGAGTGCTCCTAAGAAAGGGCCTATCCAGGCATACATTAAAGCAGAAGGGCCTAGAGGATTGGCCGTATGTTGCCAGACTCCGTTACTATCCAAGGTATGTGAAAATCCAAAAATGATTTGAATGGAAAGTGGAAGTGCGGCGGAATAACCAATAAATGAACCGAAGGTCATGGTGTAAATAATCGTCATGGCCCAGGTGTGTTTATTGCCAAAAATTTTATACTGGCGAGATAAATTCGTTTTGATTTCCCCAGGCAATAATTTGAGTAAAAAGAGTGTCGCAAAAATAACGAGGGGGAGCACTATCCACTTACTCAGCATCCATCCCGCGCCTCCCGTTTGTTCAGGCATGATAAGCCATAGTCCAACACTCGCTGTGAAGAATCCAATCAACAGCATACCGGATATTTTCGTGAAACTCGCGAGAGGGGAACCTATGCGGGGTGAGACGTGCTCGGTTCGTATCGTATGCATTCCAAACCAGCCTGCGAAGGCAAGTGGTATGAGGAATAACACCCATACAAATCCTGCATTTTGGATATAAGAAGCCATGCCTGCAGGAACTTTTCCTAAAAGGCTTCCGCTTGCGCTTTGGAGAAGTGTAGGCTCTCCTCCTAATGTTCCCAGTAGTCCAAAGGTCATGACGAGTGGGATGAGGATTTGCATGGTGGTCACCCCAAAATTTCCCAATCCGGCATTTAACCCTAAAAATAAACCTTGGGTTCGTTTGGGGAAGAAGAAGCTAATGTTCGACATGGAAGAGGCGAAGTTTCCTCCTCCTATACCCGATAATAGGGCCAATAACTGAAAGATCCACAGCGATGTATTTTTATCGAGAAGAGCGACTCCAGTTCCAAAGGCTGGGATGAGGAGGAGTGCCGTTGTGAAAAAGATGGTATTACGTCCCCCTGCAATACGGATAAAGAATGTACTGGGTATTCGTAAGGTGGCGCCAGAGAAACCTGCAATAGCGGTTAAAGTGAAGAGCTCAGATTCCGTAAATGGAAATCCCGCATTCAGCATTTGGACGGTGATAATGCTCCAAGACAGCCATACTGCGAATCCACAGAGGAGACTGGGAATGGAGATCCACAAATTACGATAGGCTATTTTTTTCCCTGTGCTTAAGATCGTTTTCTTTCTACTGCTTTCCAAGGATCGGGTACTTTCAATGTCCCAGTGGGACACACCGCTTTCCCAGAATTGAGCATTTTCAATGTCCCAGTGATGTAGGTCGGTCATTGGTATTTCCTCCTTGTTTTTCAGTGCTAGGAAAAAATTGGAATAATCTTAAGCCAGTCGTAAACATAATGTTTTGATCTAGATCAATTTTCGAACTTTATACATTACCTTCCCGTTAAGCATCGTGCGAGTTCTCTCAAGCGTTCGGGCGCTATGATTGCAAGCTGACGGTTTTTTATTTTTAGGATGCCTTTTTTTTGAAGGTTTGTGAGAAGTCGGCTGACGGTTTCGATGGCCATTCCCAAATGATTGGCGATGTCACGCCGGTCCATAGAGAGCACAAAGTGAGAACCCGAATCACCGCGGCCTTTAGAGTGATGAGATAAGTAAAGTAAAAATCCAGCGAGCCGTTCTTCTGCTCCGTAGTTGCCCAGATAGAATGGGTGATCTGAAATTTTACGACTCAAGATCTGAATGAGTCGTCTTTGCAAGGTTGGGATTTCCGTGGAGAGCGAAAAAACCTGTTCGAATGAAACCGCGCAGATATGGGTTGTCTCTAGGGCCATGGCATTATGAGGATAAATGCCTGAATGGATAGCATTTATCCCTAAAATTTCACCCGGAAAATGAAACCCAATCACTTTTTCACGTCC
Source organism: Gammaproteobacteria bacterium (assembly GCA_016207405.1). Classification (GTDB taxonomy): domain Bacteria; phylum Pseudomonadota; class Gammaproteobacteria; order JACQPQ01; family JACQPQ01; genus JACQPQ01. Next base: position 8,910 of record JACQPQ010000046.1, read on the forward strand.
TTCGATATCGGTGAGATAAGATTTTAGGCTTCCTGAGCAAATCGTAAAAAGGATGTGAAATTTATCTTCTTTTCGGAATAAATGCTCTTTGGGCTGAAGGATGTGCAGTTTACCTACTGCAGTCGTTTCAGGCGCTGTACGGTTGTCGTGGGGAAGTGTCTTAGATAAGTAGACAGGGTGCAATAAACACTGTTTACAAAAAGTGTGAGGGAGTTTTGGCTTTTCGGACATTTTAACTTTTGGGTGACAGTTCCTTAATACTCTAATTGCAAGGATATCTGTTTTCTGATAGATTTTCGTCCCAAAGGATTTTTAAATAATGCATGGACTTGCTGATTATATATGGAGACAAGTCTCATGAAAAAAATATCTTTAATGCTCAGTTGTTGTTTGGTAACCGGGTGTGCGTCTGTGCTTACGGGGACAGAAGACACCATCACGATAAATTCCCAAGAAAAAGATGCGACCATTTTGGTTGACCACCAGCCTATTGGTAAAGAAGCGGTTTCTTGGCAAGTCAAGCGCGGAGAGCCTCACACCATTATGGCGCGAAAGGAAGGCTGTAAGGATGTGATCATTCAAACCGATCGTAAATTTAACCTGGTCAGTTTATTAGGTATTCCTATTGATTTAGGTCTTATTACGATTTCAGTCGATTTACTGACGGGAGCTGCGTGGAAGACTTCTCCTCGCGCGTACAGCGTGACCCCCGATTGTTCGCGGGTTTAAGGGTCTGGAACGGGTAATGCTCTCGAAAACACACACGGGAACACAACTCAAAAAAATACCACCACTTGCAGTCCTTACACTCAATCGTCCTGACTGCCACAATGCACTGGATGATAAAATGCTCCATACACTTATCCGAGAGTTTAAGAACGTTGAAAAAGACAAGGCCGTTAAAATTTTAATCCTCCAAGCCGAAGGGAAACATTTTTCAGCCGGCGCGGATTTAACCTGGATGAAAAAAGCGAGGGGCTATTCTGACAAACAAAATATTAAGGATGCGGCGCTTTTAGCAACCCTTCTTTACAATTTATATACATTTCCAAAGCCCTGTATTGCCAAAGTTCAAGGCGCGGCTTTTGGGGGAGCCATCGGTTTACTGGCTTGTTGTGATACTGTGATTGCAACACGTTCGGCTCAATTTTGTTTTTCGGAAAGCCGCTTGGGGCTTGTTCCTGCTGTTATTCTTCCCTTTGTGATCTCGGCTATGGGAAGCCGCGCCTTAAGTCGCTATGTTCTGACGGCAGAGCCTTTTTCTGCAGACGAAGCCTATCGCTTACAACTCGTTCATGAAGTTGTTTCGGATGATAAAACGCTTCAAGAGACAGCCGAAGAGATCTGCCAACGCATTTTAAAAAATGGTCCTCATGCCCTCATACAAGCGAAGGCTTGGATGCGGCATGTTAAAAACCACCCGCTTAATCGAGCACTTCTCACACAAGCAACCCACCTTATCGCACACTTGCGTGCTTCAAAAGAAGGACAAGAAGGGCTGGCAGCCTTTTTAGAAAAAAGATCCCCAGAATGGTGTGATGTTCCATAAGCTTCTGATTGCTAATCGCGGAGAAATTGCCTGCCGAATTATACGGACGGCAAAGCGTTTAGGGGTGACCACCGTCGCGGTTTATTCAGAAGCGGATAGGGCAGCAGAACATGTTTCTTTTGCGGATGAAGCTTATTCCTTAGGGGCCCCAATGCCTTCTGAGAGCTATCTCAATATTGAAAAAATTATACAGATTGCTAAAGAAACCCAAGTAGAAGCTATTCACCCTGGATATGGATTCTTATCAGAGAATCCAGATTTTGCAGAAGCCTGTGAAGCAGAAAAGATTATTTTTGTAGGCCCTCCAAGCGCTGTGATCCGCAAAATGGGGTTAAAAAATGAGGCGAGGCGCGAAATGCAGGCTAGCAAAGTACCCGTTGTTCCAGGGTTCATGGGAAGCCAATCGCCATCCGTTCTTGCGGACATGGCATTCAAAATAGGGTTTCCTATTGTGATAAAGCCAGTCGCCGGTGGAGGAGGCAAAGGAATGCAGTTCGTTTCCGAGCCTGGCTTATTTGAAGACGCTTTGAGGAGAGCAGAGCGTGAAGCCCAATCCGCTTTTGGAAACGCTGATGTTTTAATTGAAAAATATCTGCCGCTTGTACGGCATGTGGAAGTCCAAATTTTTGCTGATCAGCATGGCTCTGTCGTCCACTTGTTTGAGCGAGACTGTTCTATTCAAAGACGGCACCAAAAAATAATAGAAGAAACGCCCGCGCCTCATTTGCCAGATGAGTTGAAACGGCGAATGTGGGCAACTGCCATCACCTCTGCAAAAACTATCGGTTATGTGGGTGCAGGAACCGTAGAATTTCTTGTGGATGTAAGCATTCCCAATCCAACCCAATTTTATTTTATGGAAATGAACACGCGGTTGCAGGTTGAGCATGTGGTGACAGAAATGGTGACGGGATTAGATTTGGTCGAGTGGCAACTGCTGGTTGCCGCTGGTTTGCCTTTGCCTTTATCTCAAGACGAGATTACCTTTTTCGGGCATGCAATAGAAACTCGTATTTATGCGGAAGAGGAGGAAACCTTTCTTCCTGCAGCTGGGAAAATACACCACATACGCTGGAGCGAACCCTCGCCTAACCTCAGAATCGAAACGGCTTTAAAAAAAGACGATGAAGTGTCGGTGTATTACGATCCCTTAATTGCAAAGCTCATTGCTTTTGGTCGCGACCGTTCAGAGGCTTTGCAGCATATTTCCAAAGCTTTAATCGATACGGAAGTCATAGGCGTTGCTGTCAATACCGGTTTGCTGTATCAGGTGGTGCAACATCCGGAGTATCAACAAGGCCATTTTGCGACAAATTTCATAGAGCTCCAAAAGAAAGTCTTACTTTTTTCGCATAGGGATGATATCGCACTTCAGGCTTTGGTATGTGGGTGGATAGCAGGCGCATGGCAAAAGGCAATGGGGTGGACAGTGAACCATGCCAATACAGAGCAAAATATAGGTCTTCAGATCTTAAATAAATTCTATTCTATCCCGGTTTCATTTAAGAGATCAGAATTTCTTTTTCGAGATGAGAAGAGTGTACAGCATACCGTTGCAGTCGAGGTGCGTACACCCACGGATATTTCTATTGTTCTGGATGGCCAGGGAGCGTTTCACGGAAAAATTCTTCAGTTAAAGGGGGCGTCTATTCTGTTTTGGCAAGCACGCGCTTATCCTTTTAGGGCTCAGGATGTGAATGACTTTGAAGTGGCCGAAGAAGTGGGAATGGCGCGGGAGTTAACGGCACCCATGGTGGGCGTTGTGGCTGCCGTATTTGTGAAACCGAATCAACTCGTCAAAAAAGGCGAAAAACTTATCATACTAGAGGCCATGAAAATGGAACATATTTTGGTAGCGCCTTATGAAGGCTCTATTAAAAAAGTCACTGTACAGGTTGGAGAACTGGTGCCTCTCCATGGGTTGCTGATTGAGTTTTTATAAATAATTTACTCCCACCAAAATCTATGCGCTAACTTTCTGTAGAGAAGGGGAGGGGGCAAAGAGGTCTCTCCCCTTTTTAATTTAAATTGGATGGCGCCTTCATAAGCGGTGTTGTAAATATGAGCCTGGATGGCTTGGTATCGGTCTACAATTTTTGGCTTTGGAAAGTGAAACTGGTTTTGATACCCTGCGGAAATTAAAGCTATTTTAGGATGAACATGCTGAATAAATACCTCTGTAGAAGAAGAAAGACTACCATGGTGAGGGACCCCTAAAAGGGTGGAACGTAAACCTTCGGTGTAGAAAACAACCAGTTCCTCTTCTACTTTCTTTTCAATATCCCCGGTTAAGAGAATGCGATTGCCCCCCCATTCAACTGAAAGCACACAGGAAACGTTATTGTCTGAATAAACCGTGTCCGCTTTGGGGTGTAAAAAAGTAAATGTCGCATGGTCCCATTTCCACGATTGTCCTCTTATGCATGGCTTGGCGCCTTTCCAAGGCACAGCTTTCGGTGCTCCGCTCAAGACGGTTTTTGGAGGAAATGCTGTTGTCAGTGCTTGGGTTCCTCCCATATGGTCCAAGTCACTGTGGCTCACGACGAGCGTATCAATATGGTGAATGCCTCGGCGTCTTAAAAATGGAACTAATACTGCGTCTCCCGCATTAAAACCACTGCCGTATCTAGGGCCTGTATCATATATAACCGTGCGGTTATGGGTTTCTATGACGACCGCAAGCCCTTGTCCCACATCCAACATCGTAAGCCATAATTCTTCGGGAGAAGGTTTGGCGGGGGAAGTAAACCAAAGGGGTAAGCAATAAATAATCCCCAGGGCTTTTCCTTGGAAGCTAAAGGGCGATAGTAAAATGCCGATTCCAAAAAGTGCACATGCTAACGACATAGGCGAAGGCAGTGCATGGCTCCATGCCGCACCATAGGCACCACTCGCAGTTTCCAGAATGGGCCAGAGTAGTTTAAAACTGAAGTGAGCTATTTCTAGGAGCCACTCGCCAATGGGGCCACACCATAAAAGCAGAGATCCCAAGAGGGCGGGAGGGATAACCCCAAAGCTCACCCAGGGAATAGCGATGAAGTTGGCAAGTGGACTGACAAGAGACCATTGTTGAAAAAATAAAATGGAGAGTGGGGCAAGACCTATCGCAAGCAAAACCGGAAGCCTCATCCCTTTCCACCATAACCCTTTTGGATTTAAACGAAAGGTCGTGGTGTAGAGAATCAAAGCTATCGTTCCAAAAGAAAGCCAAAAGCCGACATTAAGGGTGGAAAGTGGATCGGCAATCAAAACACAAAAAAGAGCAAGGTAAAAAGCTTGCCAGATCGATGTGTGTCGTTTAATTAGCAAAGCCAGCATAAATGAAGCCAGCATAATGAGTGAGCGTACCGTCGGGATTGCAAATCCAGCGAGCGCGCTGTACACAAAAGCAGAAAGACTTGCGAGGAGAGCGGCAAATGTAATCGGTGCAATGATTTGGCTCCCGCGAGACCAAAAACTCCACAGGAGGCTAGCCAAAAAGAATACGATGAGGTGAACGAGGGTAATGTGTAAGCCTGAAATAGAGATTAAATGAATGGTTCCTGTTTTCCTCATTACCGTCCATGTTTCCTGGGATATGCGAGAGGCATCCCCCATCGTAAGGGCTGTCAAAATGGGGGCATAGGGCAGTGTTGTAAGTGTTTCTTTTAATTGAGCGCGCAGTTTGAAGCGAGCATATTCAACCGGTGCATTCCATGGATTTCTAGACAACAGTCGATGTTCTTTATTCTCCCGAACATACCCAGTGGCTCGGATGTGGTTTTGAAAGAGATCTTTTTCGTAATCCATGGTTCCAGGGTTAGCCATGCCATGGGGTCGACTAAGCCGGACGGTCAATTGCCATTCATCTCCAGGAAGGAGGAGGGGCGCTTTGTTATACCAATGAAGACGAAGGATAGGGGTTCCTGGGATAGAACGTGCACGGTCTTTTATTATCTTGACTTTAAAGTCGAAACGGAGAGCTTTGTGTTTTTCAATGGGTAAAGTGACAACCGTACCCGTTATGGTTAGATCTTGTTTTTCAACTGCTGTGGGTAAATGCCAGTCCAGAAGAAGATGAGAGCGCCATAATATCCATAAAAAACCTAGAGCAAAAAACAAAAGAAATCGCAGGATGGTTTTAGTGTGTGGGAGGGGTTTGTGAGAAAAAACAAGGAGGCCGTAACTGACCGAGGTGATAAGGACAATGCCCAAAAGGGGGAAGGCTTCTTTTAAACTGGGTAGATATGGGAAAAAGTGTAAAGCAAGCGTACCTCCCAGAAATCCTAGAATGGAAAACATTAATTCTAAACCCTAAACCCTAAATCCTATCCCTTACTGATGGGTGGTTCACTGTGTATTTTCTGCTGCCTGCTGCTCGCATTTGTCCCCTGCGCTCCTAGAATTTTGACGGCCGCGCACAGTCGGTATCCTTTCCTCCAGTGCGCTAAAAATACATCCTGTATTTTTACCGTCAAAATTCTACGTCGCTCGGGGACGCTCGCAAAGGCAGCAGAAAATACACAGTGAACCACCCTCCCCACCATTTGTGTCGAGGCACTACCCTAAATCCTAAATCCTATTAGGGGTCAGGGCTTTTTCGTACAAACCCGCGCGAATGCATAATCTACAAAACGATAAGGCAAGTGTTCATCCCGACCTTTTGGAATTCCCAGACGCTGCGTTTGTATAATTTTCTCTGGTTGAATGCCGAGATCTTCTATAAAAAATTGGGTGGAATCAAAGGTTTTTGTATTCCAGTCAGACACTTTCAAGCGAAGGGCTTGGCAGAGCAAGGTTTGCCCACTGCACAATTTAGAAATAGGTCGGGGTGTTTTGTCGCTCTCTAGTGGAAAGGCTGCTTGCATAATCGGAATGGTTTTTTCTAAAGTAGCTTTATCGCCATAAGGAAATGCCGATTTTATTAAAACGGCATCGCCTTCTCCACTCGTACTGATGTTTAAGGAATCTTTCCCTCGTGCATAATACAGGTAGAGGGTTCCGGCAGGCATAAACAAGGCACGTCGGCTATGGGAATAGCCTAGAGAAGAATGACTGCCTTTTTCGTTTTTGTTGTAAGCTTCTGTTTCAATAATTTGAACACAAAGCCATACGCCTTTATAAAGACGTTGGATGACTTTCCCCAGTAGGCTTTTTGCGACTAAACAAGGATGGCGATTAAAAAAGTCTTGGGTTAACACACCTTTCTTAAGGAAGCCCCGTCATTTTTTGGAGCCGCAGGATCCGTTCTTCAATGGGAGGATGCGAGAGCAGAAAACGATGAAGTCCTCTGCGTCCAGAAATACCAAAGGCTTTGAGTTCCGAAGGAAGGCGTGCTTCTTTTCCTGCATATCTTTGAAGAGATTCTAGAGCTGAGATCATCTGGTTACGTCCTGCAAGTTTTGCGCCCCCCGCATCGGCTCTAAATTCACGTTGACGAGAAAATGCGAGAACAATAAGACTTGCGAGGAAGCCCAAAACAATTTCGGCAAAAATAGTGGTGAGCATATAGCCAATACCGATGCCTCCTTCATTGTCTCGACGGAGCGATTGGTCTACCATTCTGCCGATGATGCGCGCAAAGAAAATGACAAAGGTATTGAGGACACCTTGGATTAAGGTGAGCGTGACCATGTCTCCATTTGCCACATGGCTGATTTCATGGCCTAAGACCGCTTCCGTTTCTTGGCGGCCCATACGATCTAGGAGCCCGGTTGAAACGGCGACCAATGCTTTATTGCGGTTCATTCCCGTTGCAAAAGCATTCATGTCCGAAGAGGGGTAAATCGCAATTTGTGGCATTTGGATGTGTGCGATGTTCGCCTGGCGACGAACGGTGTCAAAGAGCCAGGATTCTAATTCAGAGCGGGGGTGTTCAATAATTTTAGCGCCGGTTGCTCGGATGGCCATCCATTTTGAGATGGCGAGCGAAATAAAAGCACCGCCCATTCCAAAGACTGCGGAAAAAACAAGAAGCCCTGACATGCTTTCCATGCGAATACCAAAGAACTGCATGAGGATGTTTAAAAACAGGGTAAGAACAACCATAATGGCTATGTTGGTTACTAAAAATAATACGACTCGTTTCATGTTTACTTTCCTCCTATACACTATCGATTGGGTTTTTATTTTACGGGGGTTATGGATTTCTGGCAATATGATTAAGGGATAAGGGGTAAGGGATAAGGGGTAAGAGTGTTATAATGATTAAGTTTAAGGAGAAACTTATGCAAACCATAAATATTGGAATTTCTAAATCCGACTGTAAAAAAATCGCAGAGGGGCTTTCTCATCTTCTTGCGGATTCTTACACTTTGTATCTTAAAACGCATAACTTCCATTGGAACGTGACAGGGCCCATGTTTCAAACCTTGCACCTTATGTTTGAAACACAGTATACAGAACTCGCTATGGCTGTAGACTTGATTGCGGAACGCATTCGTGCGCTTGGCCACTATGCTCCCGGCTCTTATCGGGAGTATGCGAAGCTTACCTCTATAAAGGAAGCAGAAGGCATGCCTCATGCGAAGGAAATGATCTGTGATCTTGTGGACGATCACGAAGCTGTGATACATACAGCACGTTCGGTGTTTCCTGTGGTGGAAAAAGCTGGGGATGAAGCCAGCCTCAATTTACTTGTAGAGCGCATCACGCTTCATGAGAAAACCGTGTGGATGTTGCGTAGTTTGCTGGAGGAATAAGCTAATGCCATATGAGTCACATGAAGACGAACAGTTCGAAGCCTTACAAATATGGTGGGCGAAATATCGCAAAATAGTCATTATCAGCGTTTGCACAGGCGCTCTTGCATTTGGGATGTGGAAATATGGGAGTATTCAAAAAGAGGCTTATCGGGAACAAGCTGCGCTTTCTTACGAAGAATTCCAAAAAAGCTTGCAACGTAAAGATGAAGAAGCGGCCACACTTCAAGCCAAAGCCCTGACTGAGAAATATAGCAAAACGGTGTATGCAGAAGAAACGGCGCTTACCATGGCAAAGCAAGCTACTTTGAAAAACGAGTGGGGAGAAGCTAAGCGCCATATACAGTGGGTTATCGACAAAGCAGGGAAACCTGCGGTTAAAGAACTCGCCAAAATCGAGCTGGCTAAAATTTACTTGTTCGAGAAAAAACCTGAAGAAGTTTTCTCTCTTTTCCTGCATAGCCGCAATGGTCCTTATGAGGGCATTCAGGAAGAATTAAAAGGGGATGCTTATAAAATGCAGGGCAAAATGAAAGAAGCGCAAGAAGCTTATAAAAAAGCCCAGGGACACTATCAAACAGCAGAGATCTCTCACCCTTTGATTGAAATGAAACTTCATGAGTTATCGGATTAGAATGAAGTATCTTTTTCAAAGTTCATGTAGGGTGCGCTTCTGCACCGGTCTTAAAATTAGTTTTTTTGAATGGTGCAGAAGCGCACCCTACACTTTGGAAAGTAATTCCTCACTGATGTGTGGTTCACTGTGTATTTTCCGCTGCCTGCTGCTCGCATTTGTCCCCTGCGCTCCTAGAATTTTTCAGGCCGCGCGCAGTCGACATCCTGTTTCCAGCGCGCTAAAAATGCATCCTGCATTTTTACCTGAAAAATTCTACGTCGCTCGGGGACGCTCGCAAAGGCAGCAGAAAATACACAGCAAACCACCCTCCCAACCATTCAGTGAGGTGTTACTTTGGAAAAAATATCGTATGCGTGTATTTAGAAAGTGTTTTGGGATCCTCTTAGGTTGTTTTTTACTGGTTCACTGTAGTTCCAATCCAGCTCATTTTCCTAAGAAAGTTCCGCTGCCGGCTGTTTCGGCGGCGCCCGCGCTCACACAGGAATGGTCGCAGAAAGTCGCTTCCGTTTCGGGTAAAGAGATCCCGCTTGCTCCCACTTTTTATGATGCGTTTATTTTTCAGCCTTCTCGTTCTGGTGAGATCCAAATACTAGATGCGAAGACAGGGCAAATGATTCAGTCCTTTCATTTAAAAGAGCGCATTGCGACGAGATTGGGGGTTGACCATCAGCATATTGTCTTTGTAACTCCGAAAGGCAAAGTTATTCTGTTGAACCGTCAAGGGCAAGTGGTATGGGCAACCGACTGTGAAAACAAAGTACTCGCGACCCCCGCTTTGGGTTCGGGTTGGGTGGTGATTCAGGGAACAGATGGTGATCTCATTGGGATCTCTCTCCTGGATGGCAGAAAAACTTGGGTTTCTCATCAGGAAGTTCCTACTTTAAGCCTTGAGGGGACGAGTTCTCCTCTCCTCGTAGAAGAGCTTATCATTGCGGGATTTTCGAATGGTAAATTAGTGATCTCGGAATTGGAAGGGGGGCGCCCCCTGTGGGAACGAAAGCTTGCCATTCCAAAAGGGCAAGGGGAACTGGGGCAGTTGGGCGACATCGATGCCAATCCTGTTTTCTTTGAGAAGAACATCTATGCGGCTGCGTACCAAGGAAACATGGTGGCGATTTCCCTTGCGACGGGGCAGGTTGTATGGACTGAGCCTCTTTCGGTCCATCAAGACTTTACGGTAACCGGGAACCGCATTTTTGCGATAGACTCTGAAGAGAGCCTGATTGCGCTGGACCGGCTGACAGGTCATAAGCTATGGCAATACGATGACTTAAAAGCACGAGCCCTTACCTCTCCTCGGGAGTGGAAAGAAAAACTTGTAGTGGGGGATCTGGAAGGGACTCTGCATTTTTTAGATCTTGAAACAGGGAAGTATTGGAGTCGCGCTCGAGTGTCGCATCACAAGATCATTTCTCTTGCTTTATCTCCCGAGTCCAATCTTTTGATTGTTTTAGATCAAAAAGGGTATTTAAGAGCGTTTCGGTAAAATGCTGCCTGTTGTTGCCATTCTCGGTCGCCCTAATGTGGGGAAATCCACTTTATTTAATTGCTTGACGCACTCACAAGCGGCTCTTGTCGCAGATCTGCCTGGCGTGACACGAGACCGTCATTATGGTTTTGCTTCGTTCGGAAAACAATCGTTTATCGTGGTGGATACGGGTGGCATAGGGGCAGCGACCTCGGATATTGCCGTCCTTGCCGAGCAACAAGCGGAGCAAGCTATCAGCGAAGCGGATATTTTATTGTTTATGGTCGATGGCATGGACGGACTCACGCCTCTTGATCATAAGCTTGCAACTTCCTTGCGGCATTTTCATAAACCGCTTATTTTGGTGGTGAATAAAAATGATGCGGGAGTTTTCGAGAGCAATTGGTCGGATTTTTACGCTTTGGGATTGGAAGAGCCGCTTTCAATTTCTGCGAGCCATGCCATTGGGATTAAGCCGCTGGTCGATACGGTATTTACAAAACTTTCGACTATTTCTATTGCAGGGGTTTCTCATTTACCTCCTTCTTTAGAGAGAAGTTTGTCTATTGCGGTCGTTGGGCGGCCCAATGTCGGTAAATCCACCCTTATTAATCACATCGTGGGACAAGAGCGTTTTATTGTAAGCGATGAGGCGGGGACCACACGGGATACCTTGAGTATTGCTTTCGACTGGAAAGGGCATTCGGGTGTACTTTTAGATACGGCGGGGATCCGGCGTCGAAGTCGCATTCAAAACAAGGTCGAAAAATTTTCCGTTGTGAAAACTTTACAGGCTATCCATAAGGCTTCGGTTGTTTTTGTGATGTGTGATGCCGCTGACGGGATTGTTGAACAAGATCTTGCGCTGATGGGACAGGTATTAGAATCAGGAAAGGGGCTCATCATTGTTATCAATAAATGGGATGCGCTTTCCGAGCGGGCGAAGGCATGGGTTAAACGGGAAGTAGTGAGGAAGCTTCGCTTTGTTTCGTTTATAAAGCCTCATTGCATTTCAGCTTTAAAAGGGGAGGGGGTATCGAATCTTCTAGATAGAGCGGTGGAAGTTTACCAGGCTTTTAGTCAACACTATTCTACAGCTGAAATTACCCAATGGCTGAATAAGATTTTAGAAAGGCATTCCCCTCCCATGGTAAAAGGCAAAAGAACCCAATTACGTTATGCGCACATGGGAGGGCATACGCCTCCTACCATCGTCGTCCATGGCAAGCGTGCAGAAGATTTGCCAAAAAGTTATCGGCATTATCTTGAAAATGCGTTTCGAAAGGTGCTTCACTTAGAGGGGATTCTCATTCATATTGAATTCAAGAATGGATAAGCAGAAATCTCCAAAATTTGTTGTCGGATCCAACCTACATTTACTTTTGAAGAAACGGTTTCTGTGTGCGGAGTTGATTGGGATTTCAAAATCCGCTCTCCGGTTACCTATTCATGAGCCACGGTTGGAGAAAAGCATACTGGAGACAGTGAAAAAACATGCTGTGCGTCATCATTTGGATGAGGCACTCATTCTTTCTATTTTTTCTAAAATATTTGAAAAGTCTCGGTATATCCAAAGTAGGGTGGGCAAAGGGGACTGTAGGGTGTGTAGGGTGGACTTTGCTCCCGTAGCGAGCGGTCCACCGATTATAGGTCCACCAATTTCCATTAAGCTTCGAAATCTTTTAAAAAAACTAGCATTTCCATTTGATAAGACAGATACGATTTATCCTATTTCTCAAAAAGTTGCGCGACACTATTTAAGTTTTGCACGAACAACTATCCGCGTGATTGACCGAGAGATTATCAAAACGATTGCGGAGAATGTGTAGACCGCTTCCTTGTTCCCACGCAGAGCGTGGGAACAAGGAAAACCCCTAACCGTACCCCTTGCCCCTTATCCCTTACCCCTATTCACATACCCCGCTTCCGACTTATAAAATCCATTTGAAAAAGATGCTTCAGGAAGCAAAGCTTGTAAACGTCGATACCCTTCTTCGCCTTCATATTTTTGGTCGAGCACATTACGGAAGACATGAGCGACTTCAACCATATGGGTGTGATGGGGGGATAAACGAAAATAGGAAACTCCAAGATTTTGCAGCTCGGTAAGTTCTCGTATCAAATTGCAATAAGTGTAAGAGAGCGTCTGCAGGCCATTTACGACTAAGAAAGGTTGTTGGTTTAAGGTGAGTACCGCCATGCCATCGAGATCTTGGCCACAGATGAGTTGGCAATTGTGTTTGTGCAAACCATAGGCTCGAGCGTGTGCACACCGCGCTGAAATAGCGAGCGGCTGGCGCCCAAACACCTGAAGTTCCAAGTTGGCTCGATTCTGTGCTTGTGATAAAGCTGCGATGGAAGTTTGTGGTAACTCAAAAGGGAGTGTGACTCGAATAGCGCCTTGTTCTGTCAAGTAAAGGAGCGCTTCTTCATTGTAAACATTAATGTACGGTCCTATGCAGTGTGGTTTCCCGAGTAGAAAGTGAATAGCTGCCATATCATTCGCTTCCACAAGACCGTTTGCCCAGGCTTGTACGCGGGTGCGTGAATTTTCTAGTTCTTTATCGCTTTCAATGAGGACAGAAGTGGAGTAGATGACTTCTTTTCCGGCTTGCTTTAAGCGTTCTGTCAGTTCCTGCAGAACGGGCTCTAAAAATGGAGCACGTTTGGAACAGACGATTTCCCCAAGATAAACACACTCAATCGGAGCTTCATCTGCAATTTTAAAATAAAATTCTCTGATTTTTTTAATGTCCCAGTTAAAAAGGAGGGGACCTAAGGTAAGAAAAGACTTCATCGCCAACCTCGTTCGTAAGAACCTACGGTTTCTGTTTGTCCTTCTGAAATCGTAGAAAGTTGTGTTGCTGGAATAAGAAGAGATCCTTCTGGGTTATCTAATGCCGCACGAAATGACCGGACGACTTCAGCGACATAGGCGCGTCCGCGTTGCCGACCCTCAATTTTAATCGCGCACACACCGGCTGCTTTTAATTTATCCAGAATAGAAATCGTGTTTAAACTTACGGGTTCTTCAAAAAGATAAAGGGGTTTTCCATTAGCAATAAAACGACCTTTACATAAGGTGGGGTATCCTGCTGACTCATGGCTTTCAAAAACGTTAATAGTGAACTCCCCTAACTTTGAAATAAGTTTCTCCCCCTGTTTTTCATAGTGTACATGAGAGGCCGGTGAACACACCCCAGAAGTATTGGGGGATTTGCCCGTTGCATACGAAGATAACGCGCATCGCCCTTCGGCCATCACACACAAGCCCCCAAAGGCAAAAACTTCCAATTCCGCATGCGTTTTGTGATAGATGTTTGCGATTTCAGAAACGGTGAGTACACGGGGAAGTACCATGCGTTTAACATTGAAAGCCTTTTGATAAAAACGAATAGATTCCACATTAGAAGCGGAGGCTTGTACCGAAAGATGTTTACGCAAGTTGGGGTACGTGCGGTGACAGTAATGGAGAAGCCCGAGATCGGCCAGAATAACGGCGTCGACTTTAAGGCGTTCAGCATCGAAAAGTGCTTGATGCCATAGGTGGGACGCTCCTGCACGCGCAAAGGTATTAATGGCCACAAACACTTTGCACGACTTCGCATGCGCATAAGTGATGCCTTCGGCCAGTTCATCAGCACTGAAGTTGAGCCCGGGGAAATTGCGAGCGTTTGTTTCATTCCTAAAACCGACGTAAACGGCATCGGCACCGTGATCAACCGCATCTTTGAGGGCGGCGGGTGTTCCTGCGGGGCAAACGAGTTCTAAAGAGGGGGTATTCATTACAATTGCGGATTGAATAAAAAGTTTTATGTATTTTCTTGTTTCCGCGCTCTGCGTGGGGACACACATCCCCGGCGCTCCCGTGCTAAAACTGACGTTCCCACGCAGAGCGTGGGAACGAGGAACGCAGAGCTTTTCTTGTTCCCACGCTCTGCGTGGGAACAAGAAAATTTAGGATTAAGGATGAAGACACAGGCATCAACTTCATTTCAAATTCTAAATCCTAAATCCTAGCTCCTAACTCCTCGCTTAGTTTGCTTTTCGAGAGCGGTCATTCTTTCTGCAAGTTGGTCCGTTGAGTGTGAAAGTTTATCCAGCTCCTTATGTACCGGAGAAAGAACCGTGTTTTGTATACGCTTTAAATCCCCACTGAGTTGTAAGGAAACAAATTTGCCAAAATTGAATGTTTTTTTAAAGAGGGGTATGAGTATTTGTGGGGGATTGAAAACATCTTTAACCCAGTCTATTTTCACGCCGTCTAGTGCATTTCGGAGGGCAACAATAAGCTCGGTATTTCCGTCAATAGATAAGTCTCTTGAAAAAAAGAGCGCATCTCCATCAAGTTTTCCTTGGAAGAGTTGCCAGAGGGAGTAGAGTTCGCTTCGAACCGTAGCGAATGGCTCCGAGGCAAGTGCTTCTGAACGATTGGGAATGATTCGAACTTTTAGCGATTGCTCAATAGGTAAGAGGAGATAAAAGGGAAGATCTGAAAATTCAATTAAAAGAGTTTTTCCATGAAATTCGGAAAGCCTTTCTGCGATGCCGGGATGATGGCGCTGTATTTTAAGTAAAGTGCGGTTAATAAGCGTTTGTAACAGAGCGTGGGCAAGGGGAAGTTTGGTCAGAACCGAAAAAAAAGGCGTGTACAAAAGAGAAGCGGTTGACTTGGAGTGCATGCGTGTAATGTACGATATATGCTGAATAGGTTTCAAGATTTTCTCTGGGTCCCGCGGTCAAGCCGCGGGACGACGGTTCATCTAAAACCCCCGGTCCCGCGCTGCTTCTTCAAGAAGCGCTAGAATGAGATGCCGGTTTTCTACCGTACTCATACATCCGAGGTGTCGGTCTCCCGCGAGGGGGACCATTATTTTCTCGGGGTTTTTAACTGATAGAAAAAGTTTCACCCCCTCTTCCCATGGAACAATGGGGTCCCCACGCGCATGAAAGCTTAAAAATGCTACGTCGTTTTTGAGCTTTTGGGCAGCAGGACCCGCATTGTGTTTGTTGGAAAGTAGCCACCAAGCCAGCACCTTTGAGAAAAATCTCCCAAAAGTCTTCTCAACATGTGCTGCCCCAACCCCCCGATAGTTGGCAAAGGCGCCTTCTACGACTATCGCACAGACTTCGGGGATATCCACGTCCCCCAAAGCATCTAGCGCCACAACCCCCCCCAGGCTCTGTCCGATAATAAAAAAGGGTGGCGTTGCGCTTTGTACTGCCCACTCCAAAAAGGCGCCCCCGGCCTTATGGAGCGACTCACGCGATGGCCGCCCGGGGGCAGCCCCATATCCGGGATACTCTAACATGGCCACGGTGTAGCCATGTCGGGTGAGCCACCGGACATAGCCAATATGCCTTTCCGCACACAGGCTATTTCCGTGGAAATGCAACACCGTTCCCTTATGCTCCCCCTTGTTTTTTGGGAACAAAAGGAGGGCGTAATATTTCTTCCTCTTTCCAAAGAGGACAGTTTTGTCCCCTTTATGGTGTGAGGAAGCGCCCTTTTCGGGCGGTGTTGGTTTGTAGAACAGAAAGTCTCCTTGACGAAAGGAGACCAAGAGAACTATGCCGAGGAGAGCGAGTAAAAAGATTAACATCCTTTTTACCCCCTTTATGTAGGGTGCGCTTGCGCACCGTTCTATTCTATAAGATCCAAAGAACCCGTAAACAACGGGTTCGAAAAAGAAACCGCGTGGCATTCTAGCGAATTTTGTAATTGCTGGCGACTGGGGGGCTCTATATAATCTATCCGCACACTATATTGAGTTGTATGTCATCCCCATCACATCAAATACTGACTCCTGCTATCGATGAAACTTTTTTACTCGATGAAAAATTGGCTTGCGAGCGTCTGCTGGCTCAAGTTCAACTTGACGAAAGCCAACACAAGCAAATTACATCGCTTGCAACTCAATTGATTGAAACGTGTAGAAGAGGATCGAAATCCCAGTCTTTTTTTTCTGCGTTTATTCAAGAATACGGGTTGGAGTGTCCAGAAGGCGTTTTGCTCATGTCCTTGGCGGAAAGTTTACTTCGCATTCCCGACCGCAAAACAGCGGAACTTTTAATTGAGGACAAGTTAAAGCAAGGGAATTGGAAAAAGCATCTTTCGCGGAGTTCTTTTTGGGGCGTTAACTTTAGTACTTTAGGGTTGTGTGTGACGGAAAAGGGATTGGGCGTGATACCGAGGTCGATGATTCATGGCGCTTTCAAGTGCATGATGCATCAATTAGCCCATCATTTTGTGGTGGGAGAAACCATAGAAAATGCGCTGACTTGTATTCGGGGGCCAGGGGAGCGGTTTTCTTTTGACATGCTAGGAGAAGCAGCTTTAACGCGCCGAGACGCCGAACGGTTTTTTCATGCTTATCGAAAAGCCCTTGTGCAAATAGGCAAGCTTCCGAGTTCTCGTAAAATCAACATGAGTCTTTCTATTAAACTGTCTGCCCTATATCCCCGGTATGAATATTCGAAAGCGGAGGATGTGATGAGGGAATTGGTGCCTCAGGTTCTTGAGCTTGCCCAAGAAGCTTTTCGGCAAGAGGTTCCGATGAGCATCGATGCAGAAGAAGTTGGGCGATTGGAACTTTCTCTTGCTGTTTTAAAGGCTGTCTTTTGTGATCCAAGAATAGCGGGGTGGGAAGGATTGGGGTTTGTCGTTCAAGCCTATCATAAAAAAGCTTTCGCTCTCTTATCGTGGCTTCACACTTTGGCGGCAGAGCATCAAAAATGCATTCCGGTTCGTTTGGTAAAGGGTGCATACTGGGATTCTGAAATCAAGCGCGCACAAGTCTTAGGGTTGGAAGGCTATCCTGTTTATACCCGGAAGGCAGCGACTGATCTGTCTTACCTCCTTTGTTCACAGAAGCTATTGCAGAGCTCGGACTATTTAGTCCCTCAATTTGCAACCCACAATGCGCATACGATTGCCAGTATTTGTGTTCTCGCAAAAGGATCCCCTTTGGTTAAAGGGCGTTTTGAGTTTCAGAGGTTGCATGGAATGGGGGAGGAGCTTTATGGGGCGTTAAAGATCCTTGAAGATCTGCCTTGTCGAGTATATGCCCCGGTGGGACATTATGAAGAGCTCTTGCCCTATCTTATTCGAAGGCTTCTTGAAAACGGGGCCAATAGTTCTTTTGTGCATCATGTTATGAATGACAAGATACCGGTTCAAAGTTTAGTTAAAAATCCGGTGGCAGAAATGCAGGTTGGGATGACTGAAAGCTCGGCTATTCCAGTTCCTCTATGGCTGTATGGTAAAACCAGGCAAAATTCAGTGGGGTTTGATATGACAAGTGCGAGTGAAGTTACCTTTATTATGGATGGGATAAAGCCTTATTTTGACAGGCGATGGCAAGGGATGCCTATTGTAAATGGAGAACGCTTGACCACACGGCAGGCGCTCAAAGTTTTTTCGCCTGCACACCGGGAAGAGCCGTGTGGGGAAATCGCGTTTGCAGATCTTATCCATGTTGAACAAGCCTTATTCTCTGCATCAAACGGTTGGGAAGCGTGGAATCAAACGCCTATTTATCGCCGAGCCGAGTGTCTGATGCAGGCATCTGACTTATTGGAACTCCGCAAATTTGAACTCATCGCGCTTCTCATTCGAGAGGCGGGGAAAACCATTATGGACGCCATAGATGAAGTGCGGGAAGCCGTCGATTTTTGTCGCTATTATGCAGAGCTTGCAAAGGGTTTGGCAGAGCCACTTAACTTACCGGGGCCTACCGGTGAACGTAATCAACTCGTATGGAATGGTCGAGGCGTATTTGTGTGCATCAGCCCTTGGAATTTCCCGCTCGCTATTTTTACAGGGCAAATTGCAGCCGCTTTAGTGTCAGGGAATACGGTGATTGCAAAACCAGCCGAACACACTTCTCTCATGGCGTGCCTGGTCACGGAGTTGTTTCATAAGGCCGGTATTCCACCTCAGGCATTACACTCTTTACCGGGTTCTGGGTCGTTGATAGGACGTGCTCTGGTTTCTGACGCCCGTGTTGCAGGTGTTGCGTTTACAGGCTCTACAGAAACCGCATGGGCCATCAATCAAGCGCTTGCCGCACGAAAAGCGCCAATAGTTCCTCTTATTGCAGAAACAGGGGGAGTCAATGCGATGATAGTGGATAGTTCCGCTTTGACGGAACAAGTTGTGCAAGATGTGATGACCTCTGCCTTTCGTTCGGCAGGGCAACGGTGTTCTGCGCTTAGGGTACTTTTTTTACAAGAAGACTGTGCTTCCCGAATACTTTCAGGGTTGGAAGGTGCTATGGCCGAATTGAAGGTTGGGGCGCCAGAAGAACTAGGTAGTGATCTCGGTCCTGTCATCGATGCAGACGCGCATGGGCATTTGCTCAACTATATTGCGAAGGGGAAGGGGACCGCGCGGTTTTTTTATCAAACGCCGCTTCCTCCCAATTTAGAAGGCCATTTTGTTCCTCCGACGGTTTTTGAAATTGGGAGAATAGAAGAAATACCCGGAGAAGTATTTGGTCCTATTTTACATGTTATTCGATTTAGAGCGGGGGATTTAGATCACGTCCTCGGATCCATCAATCGTACAGGGTTTGGATTAACCTTTGGGATCCATTCGCGTATAGAGGGTAGGGTAGAGAAAATTGCACGGCAGATCCAAGCCGGAAATGTGTATGTGAATCGCAATATGATAGGGGCCGTTCCCGGGGTTCAGCCGTTTGGGGGGCAAGGGCTATCTGGCACAGGCCCCAAGGCGGGTGGCCCGCATTATCTTTTCCGTTTTGCAACCGAAAAAACCATTACGGTCAACACAGCCGCAATAGGGGGCAATGTAGAGCTTTTAAGCAGGCCAGGCTAAAGGATAGGTAAAACACCCGTCTGTTTTCTGTGCGTGCCATAAAAAACAGCCGGCTGTTTTGTTGATTCTGTTTGAAATGAATGCTAGGGTTGCATTACACACATCACAATTTGATTAAACTTGAATGACAGAGCATGGAAAGAACAGCACTGAATGTTTTAACAAATTGGCTCACTTCAGTTGGTCGAAAGCCTTTAGTTATACGAGGGGCTAGGCAAGTGGGTAAAACGTGGTTGGTCAGACACTTTGCTAAAACGGTTGGAAAAACCCTCGTTGAACTCAACTTTGAAAAACAACCTTCCTATGCTAGTTTTTTTTCTTCTAACGATCCACAACAAATCCTATTAAATCTTACTGCCGTCACCAACGAAAAAATAAGTTCCGAACATAGTTTGTTATTTTTGGATGAAATACAGGCCGTACCACAACTATTAAGTAAACTCCGTTGGTTTTCAGAAGACTTACCACAACTGCCGGTGATAGTTGCTGGCTCCTTACTAGAATTTGTACTCGCCGAACATTCGTTTAGTATGCCGGTCGGTCGTATTAGTTATATGCATTTAGAGCCATTGTCATTTGAAGAATTTTTACTGGCCAATGATAAAAAGTCGCTTTTTGACTATTTGAAAGCCTATGACTTAACGTTAAAAATACCCTTAGCCATTCATGAACAACTGATCATGTTGTTTAAAGCGTATTTGCTTGTTGGGGGCTTACCCAGCGCAGTTGCAAATTGGATTTTTAATCATTCTCCAGACAGGGTAAGTCAGGTTCAGTATGATCTATTAGCGACGTATCGGGATGATTTTGCAAAGTATAAAGCGCGTATGGCGGGAGAAAGATTAGAGGAGGTGATGATTGCAACACCCAAAATGCTTGGGCAAAAATTTGTGTTTAGTCGCGTAAATGCTTCTCACCCCTCCATTACCATGAAGCAAGTATTAACTTTTTTAGAAAAAGCGAGAATTTGTTACCGTGTGCAGGGTTGTGCAGCGAATGGGGTGCCATTGGCCGCTGAAATCAAAGAGAAGTATTTTAAAGAAATTTTCCTGGATACAGGGTTATGTTGCGCCATGTTGGGATTAAATTTAAGTCAAATCAACGCAGCAACTGAGATTACGTTGATTAACCAAGGTGGTATTGCTGAGCAGGTTGTGGGGCAGTTATTCAGAACGGTTGAGCCGTCCTATATAGAACCCACTTTATATTGCTGGCATCGGGAAGAACAAGGTGCAAGCGCCGAAATCGATTATATTGTATCGCATGGCAGTCAAGTGATCCCCGTAGAGGTGAAGGCGGGTTCAACGGGCAGTTTAAAATCATTGCATCTTTTTATGGGGTTAAAAAAATTCAACATTGCAATACGTATCAATTCAGATTTTCCAAGTAAAATGGCAATAAAAACAAAGGATAACTTGGGAAACTGCGTGGAATACACACTTGTCTCTTTGCCCTTTTATCTAGTTGGGGAGATACATCGGTTATTGGGATGATCTCTTTCGACCGTTCACCCTTCGAGACGGCGCTGCGTGCCTCCTCAGGGTGAACGGCCACAAGAATGAATGGTCAAAAGAGGCCTTATAATTTTAATCCGGCATGACTCCTCAGACGATCACACTCACCCAACCCGATGACTGGCATGTACATTTGCGGGATGGGGTGTGGCTTCCGCTGACCGTTCTCCACAGCGCGCGTTATTTTGGTCGGGCGCTCATTATGCCCAACCTCGATCCTCCCTTGACTACCTTGCCGAAAGTTGCGGCTTACATGAAAAGAATTCTGGCCCATAAACCGAAAGGGGCACATTTTCAGCCGTTAATGACGCTGTATTTGACCGAAGGAATGAAGCCAGATCTCATAAAAGAAGCTCGGATGAGAGGGGGGATTTATGGGGTCAAACTTTATCCCGCGTTCGCGACGACACATTCAACAAAAGGAGTTGCAAATATTAAGGCTGTTTATTCTGTTTTGGAGACTATGCAAGAGGTCGGTCTTCCGCTTTTAGTGCATGGGGAACTTTCCGATTCCACTGTAGATGTGTTTGATAGAGAAGCTTGTTTTATCGAAAGAGTTTTTATTCCTCTTTTAAAGGACTTTCCAGAATTGAAGGTTGTCTTTGAACATATCAGCACAAAGGTAGCGGTAGATTTTGTAAAATCTGAAAGAGAACGTTTGAGGGCGACACTCACAGCGCATCATCTCCTGTATACACGGAGTGACTGTTTGGCCCATGAATTCAATCCCCATCTTTATTGCGCACCCATCTTGAAAAGGGCTTCTGACCGGAGAGCGTTGATAGAAGCGGCAACGAGCGGAAACCCAAAATTCTTTTTGGGGACAGATAGCGCGCCACATGCTAGGCGTCAAAAAGAGTCTGGATGTACAAAGCCTGGTATTTACACCGCTCACATCGCACTCGAGTTATATGCAGAAGTATTTGAGGCGGCAGGAAAACTCGAACGGCTCGAAGCATTTGCATCTTTTCACGGGGCTGATTTTTACGGCCTACCTCGAAACCGTCAGAAAATTATTTTATCTCAACAATCTTGGAAGGTGCCGCTCCAGTATAGGATCGGAAATGAAACGCTAGTCCCTTTGCGTGGGGGAACTTCTGTTAGGTGGAAATGTAGGATTTTATTTCAATAGTTACCCCGCCTTGACGTATAATTTGTTTATGTATGGATTTGAGTGGGATGAGCACAAAAGGATTGCAAATGTTGAGAAACATGGCATTGACTTTGTTGATGCAATCGAAGTATTTAATGATTTTGATAGGATTGAAGCGGAAATCGTTAGGAATGGCGAAAGACGCAATCAAGTCATTGGTCTTGTTAAAGATGTGATTATTTTTGTTGTCTACACTAAACGAAACGATAAGCAAAGAATTATTTCTGCGCGGAGAGCGAGCCGGTATGAACGTGAAACATATTTCCAACCATCATAAAATTACAAAGAGCCTAACGAATTGGGATAAAGTCCGAAAAATGACGGAAGCAAAAATTATTCACGCGGCTAGATCGGACAGAGATGCACAGCCTTTATCTAAAAAACAGTTAAAGTATTTTAAACGCGTTAATCCCATACGTCAGGTAGAAATTAAATTAATCCGGCATAAATTGGGACTTTCTCAAGAAGAATTCGCACATTATTTTGGTGTAAGTCAGAGAACAATACAAGAATGGGAACAACACCGTAGGATCCCTACAGCAACAGCTCGAAACTTCTTAAAGGTTATAGAATCTGAACCCACAATAGTGCAGAAAATTCTTCGTTCAGGCACTTAAGGGCCTGTAAAAGAAGGAATCGCACTCATGCCCTTTGATTGCTTTTATGGGACAGCCCTGCCGCATGACAGTGAGCCTATTTTAGGAGTAGAATTTCAAACATATGCCAACGAACTCGTCACTGTGGCGCCTTTCCCTTTCTTACTTTTTTAATTTTGCCGCCATTGGTGGCGTGTCTATTTTTCTTCCCCTCTATCTTGAGAAACAAGCGTTTGGAGCAGAAATGATCGGCCAGTTAATGGCTATTTTTGGCTTGACTAAAATTGGGATCCCTAACTTCATAGGGTGGGTAACGGACCGCAATTCCAATCATCTTATCGTTATTCGTTCTTTTGCGGTGCTCCTCATTATCGCATTCGCTGGTTTCTTTATCGCCCAAACGGCTTTTGAGTTTGCCATGGTTATTTTTATTTACAGTACTCTGTGGTCTTGCTTACTCCCTCAATACGAAAGTACTACCGTACGGCATTTAAAGGGTAGGCTCCATCGGTATGCCCATATTCGGATATGGGGTTCTATCGGGTTTGTTTTGACATCCTTAGCATTGGGAGAATGGGTTGAGCGGCAGGGAATTTCCATTTTTTTACCGGTCGCTTTTGCTTTAACAATAGCGACGGCTGGTTGTTCTTTCTTGCTTCCTAAAACGGTACAGGAAGAAAGTGGGCTTGAGGTTGCCTTCAAAACTTCTTTGTGGAAAATCTTAAAGAAGAAGGAAGTCAGCGCATTTTTCCTCATCATGTTTTTGATTTTTATCAGCTTTGCACCTTATGGAACTTTTTTTAGCATCTACTTGGAAAAAAACCATTACGCACATAACACGATTGGGCTTTTATGGGCGGTTTCTGTGGCTGCCGAGATGGGGATTTTTTTACTGGCGCCGCGTTGGGTTAAAAAATGGGGTGTGCGTCCACTTTTACTTTCCAGTTTACTATTGACGGCAATTCGGTGGCTTATGATTGGGTACGGAATTAGCCATTTCTCTATTGTGCTCTTTGCACAACTGTTACATGCGGCTTCGTTCGGGCTTTTGCATATTGCTGCTATTCAATTAGTCGCTGAGTTTTTCAAAGGAAAGTATCAAGCACAGGGACAAGCTGCTTTGGCTTGTGTGGGATTTGGAATAGGTAACACCATCGGCAGTGTGGCGAGCGGGTTTACCTGGGCCAATTGGGGAGAGGCGAATACATTTTTATGGGCATCCGTTGTGGCTTTTATTGCGTTTATCATTGCTTGGCTTTTAGTGGTTCCCAAAAAAGCCACACTTCCAAATCTTGAGCCGTCTACGGTTTAAAATCTCATGACGAATACTTCCCGCTTGTTAATTGCGCCTTCCATTCTTTCTGCAGACTTTGCTCGATTGGGCGAAGAGGTGGATGCGGTATTAAAAGCAGGAGCCGATTGGATCCACGTGGATGTCATGGACAACCACTTTGTCCCCAATTTAACGATAGGGCCATTCGTGTGCCAGGCGCTTCGAGATTACGGCATTTGCGCGCCTCTTGATGTGCACCTTATGGTCAATCCTGTGGATGTACTTATTCCCTTGTTTGCTAAAGCGGGCGCAACAACACTCACGTTTCATCCAGAAGCTTCCCCAAATAACCGAAAAACCATACAGCTCATTCGAGACAGCGGGTGTTTTGTTGGAGTTGCTCTGAATCCAGAAACACCCGTTTCTATTTTAGAGCCTCTTTTGGATCATATGGATATGGTGCTGGTGATGTCGGTTCACCCAGGCTTTGCAGGTCAGAAATTTATTCCTTCTACGCTTGCTAAGATAAAGGCTGTCAAGCAACTCATTATGCAAGATCATCCTGCCATTCGCCTTGAAGTGGATGGGGGGATCACGCTCCAAAATATTTCAGAACTTGCGAGAGCTGGGGCCGATACTTTCGTGGCAGGAACGGCTATTTTTAAGGCTGGTTCCTATGCTTCTCAGATTTCGA
>JACQPQ010000047.1 GCA_016207405.1 Gammaproteobacteria bacterium
CAATGTTAAATATTCGTTTAAGCCGTCTTTGCGAGGCTTGATACGCAAGCCTCGCAACGACGGAAACATGTTAACCGAATGTTTACGTCAGCTACCCTCAAAACAACCCTGCTTCAAAAAATAAGCGATTTGTTTCCAAATGTCGCCATTAAAAACAATGGTCGCATGGGTTGTAGGGTAAACGCGGAAGTCTTTCATCCCTTCCACTTTTGCATGGTCCACGCGAACCAAACCGTCATTGGGTGCATGAAAAATGTAGCCAGAAAATGGAATAAGACTTCTGTTTCCTATGAGGATCCCAACATCCCCCTTCACAGGTCCCAACTGATTAACGAAAGCATCCGGTGCCGTCGTTAATTCTGCGAGCACGGGCCCCAGAAACCACCGCATAAACGAAGACTGGGACAACCAGTCTGCCATTTGGCTCCCTTGATGGGGAGGAGCCAACATGATCACCCGTTCTAAAGGGGGAATGTCAGTTTCTTGCATCAGAAATCGGATTACGATCCCCCCAAGTGAGTGGGTGACCACATGAATCTTTGTGGCCTTTTGACTCACTTCTCTCAGCTTGGGCGCCACATACTGCGTCGCTAATGTGGCGATTGGGTATTGCCGAGAAGGGTAGGGAAGGTTAAATGTTTGATAGCCCCCCCGTTTTAAAAATTGTTCGAGAGGCCGGAACGTAGCCGTAGGCATGGCAAGCCCATGCAGAAGAACGACACATTCTGAATTATTAGAAGACATGAATTGCCTCCTTGCAATTGAGCAGTAGGGTGCGTTCTCGCACCATTAAAAAAGCCAATTCGGTTGAAAAACGGTGCACAAGCGCACCCTACAAACAGGTTAAGAAACTTTAAACAATTCTTGCTTATAGCTTTGAAAAGCCTTGATCATTTTTTGCCAGATCTGACCAGGCTTACCGTTTCCAACAGGGTTATCATCTAGTTGAATTACAGGGGCAATTTCTCGAGAGGAACTGGTTAACCAAATTTCATCGGCTGTTTTAAGCATAGCAACAGAAATGGGGGTTTCTTCAATAGGTTCGCGTTTCCCTCTGGCAATTTCCAAGATAAGGTCGCGTGTGATCCCTCCCAGTACAAAAGTAGTTTTAGGAGGCGTCAGCACATGGCCGTTTTTTACAATAAATAAATTACTTTGGGTGCCTTCGAGTGCTTCCCCATTTCTAATTAAAATGGCTTCGTCTGCTTTACGGTCAAGCGCTTGCTGACGGAGTAAAATATTGGGTAGCAAAGTAGGGGCTTTGATATAACACCACGCCCAACGAATATCTTCTAACGTGATTGCTTTAATGCCGGCTTCAGAATGGGAAACCGTGGGCAGCGGAAAACAGGCTGCAAATATCGTAGGCTCTGTAAAGACTTGATTTATAGCTAAGTCTCTTTTAGCCGCCACTCCTCGTGTAATGTGTAAATAAATAGCCAGATGATTTCCGGCATTTTTCTGAATGAGCTTCGCGAGTATGTCCAACCAGTGTCGTTCAGTAAAAGAAATTGTTATTTGGATTTTTTCTAAGCTTGTTTGCAATCTTTTAAAGTGTTTTTGAAATTGAAAAGGAATTCCATGGTATACAGGAATATATTCATACACCCCGTCTCCAAACAAAAAACCTCTGTCCATGACGGGGACTTTTGCATCGTTCATGGAAAGATATTGACCATTTAAATATACAATATTCATGAAGAAAAAAATCTTGTTTAATTTTGTAATGGATGGATTGGCCATTCCTGCTTTGATAAAAAAGCAGGATCAGGCTGAGGAATATTTGCAGGCGAGTGTTTTTGAGAAGCGACAAGCGGAAGGGTTGATTTGGATGTTTGTGTCTGCCAAATAAGCACTAAAACAGTCAGAAGCACGAATGCAACCAGATAAGTCAGAGGATGAATCGTCAAGCGAGGTTTTATAGAAACGTCTCCACTGCCCATGGGTTTTAACATAGGGGGTATGGTTTTTAAGGAGTCTAAAACGGAGCGAATGTCTTCTTCGGATAACCCCACCAAGCGAGCATAGTTTTTTAAGTAGCCTTGAACATAAGTATTAGGGATACCTATGTCATAGTCATTTTTTTCCAGTGCTTGAATCACGCAAATGCGGAGTTTTAACCTTTTGGCGACTTCCTCTTCACTCCAAGAGCACTTTTCTCTGGCTGCTTTTAAGCGTTGCCCCAGGCTTTCTTCATTTGTCTGCACTGTAGATTCGGCGGTATTCATGAGCGGTTACCTTTTTTGAATATAAACACATTAACACTGATCAGGTATTTTCTTCAATAATAAATGACGTCGTGTTCGGTCGTGGACTTCTCCGACTAATTGTCCGCAAGCGGCTTGTATATCTTCTCCACGCGTTTTTCTAACCAAAACACGAAGTCCGTTTTGGTGCAATAAAGACTTAAACTGCTCAATGTGTTCGGAAGAGGAACGTTGATACCCACTGTTGGGAAAAGGATTGAATGGAATGAGATTGACTTTGCTAGGAATGTCTTTCAGTAGCGCGGCAAGCTGGATAGCCGTCTTGGGTTCGTCATTCACCCCTTGCAACATCACATATTCAAATAAAACTTTTCGCCTAGACCGGGGAGGAAAGTAGTTCCGGCAAACATCCATAAGTTTTTCTAAGGGATACTTTTTATTGAGAGGAACCAATTGGTTTCGTAAGATATTGGAAGGTGCATGCAAAGAAACCGCCAAAGAACAATCGCTCAGGGCTTTAAGTTTTTCCATGCCGGGCACAACTCCTGCGGTACTCACCGTTACTTTTCGTTTAGAAAAGCCATAGGCATAATCATCCCGAAGCAAAAGAATAGCCGCAACTACATGTTCAAGATTGTAAAGGGGTTCACCCATTCCCATGAATACAATATTGGTTATTTTTTCATGGGATGTTTTTTTCAAGATTTGTTTGGCTTGCCAAACTTGGCCAATGATTTCGGCAGTAGAAAGATTTCGATTAAATCCCTCCTTCCCCGTTCTGCAAAACGTGCAATTGAGCGTACAGCCTACTTGGCTAGAAATGCATAACGTTCCTCGTCCTTCTTCGGGAATAAAAACAGTTTCTATTGCATTCTTATCTTCCAGTTGAAACACCCATTTTCGAGTACCGTCATGGCTCTTCTCGTCCCGAAGGAGAAGGGGAGGGGAAATTTTTGTATGATCTTTTAAATACGTCCGAAAAGATTTATTGAGGTTGGTCATTTCCTCAAACTGTATGACACCTCTTTGGTGGATCCACTGTAAAAGCTGAGTGGCTCGATAGGCGCTTTGGCCTATGCTCGTAAGCCAATGAACTAATTGTGGACGATTGAGGCCCAGTAAATGAATTGCCTCATTTTGGAGATCTTTCAGCAGGGGTGATCCTTGCAAGAAGCAGAAAACTCTGGGAAAAAAAATGCGATTTCTTTTTTGGCTGTTTCAATGGAATCAGACCCATGCACGGCATTTTCTTCGATTGTTGTAGCAAAATCTGCTCGAAGGGTGCCGGGCTTGGCGCGGCGGGGATCAGTATCCCCCATAATTTCACGGTTGCGAGACACCGCAGATTCGGCTTTTAAAACCTGAACCATAATAGGCCCACTACTCATAAAGGCAACGAGCTGCGGAAAAAAAGAACGTTCTTTGTGAACGTTATAAAAATTCTCAGCCTGTTCTCGAGTTAAACGCACCCTTTTTGCAATCACAACAACCAGCGCATTCTTCTCGAATCGAGAATAGATTTGCCCGATTAAACGCTTACGAACCGCATCAGGTTTTATAATAGAAAGGGTATACTCCAATGCCATATCAACACCTTATTGAAGGTCCCTCTTCGCAATTTAATTGTCGGATTCTGCGCTTCGCTTGAATCCGACCTGCATTATTACATTACGGATGTAGGTCGGATCCGACATTTCTTCTACTCGCCAAGTGCTATCACATCTTCTGCCTGAAGACCTTTAGGGCCATCGATGAGCGTAAACTCAACCGACTGCCCATTTTTCAGGGAGCGGTAACCATCCCCCCGTACTTCTTTATAATGAACGAAGACATCCTTGCTTCCCTCATGCTCGATAAAACCGTAACCTTTACGGTTATCGAACCACTTAACAGTTCCTTTTTTACGATCAGTCATAACGCTTTATAACCTCAAAATTAAAAATTAAACCCATACATGCGCCAAGCCTCAAGTCACATCCCTTAGTTGGCAACATGCTCCAAAATTCTTGATAACGTACCATTCTCTTTTCATAAGCGCAATACATAGGATTTAGGATTTAGGATTTGAGTAGATTGGGTTAAGCTCGCGTTTCCGCGAGCGAAAACCCAACGGGAAATGTAGGGTGCGCTTGCCCACCGCCTACCGCTTAAGGTAGGTATTTAAAACAGGAGCTAGCCAGAGAGCCAGCTGTTTCCTGTCCCACCCCATTTTCTCCAGAAGCAACACTTGGGTGCCCAATAACCCCGGCAAAAAGGTGCGAATGTAGGCATTGTTTTCTACATCCCCCGTTGTTTGCAGGGTGACATACTGGGCGAAGTTACTTAAGGCCTTGCTGCCTTGTTGGGGCGGCAAGGTGCGAACCAACTGTTCGAATTGGGAGCATAAAGCCCCCGCTGGGTTCGCTATGCCTTTCAAACTTTTTATCTTTTGAAAGCGTTCTTTAAGGAGCTCGACCAAGAGCTCATCGAGCAATGCACTTTGGATGGGTGGCATCCCATTCTTCGCATGAGCTCTCAGAACGGGATCGAGCCAGCCCAATAAAAAGGCATCGGTCCTGCCTGTTCTTTGGAGCCGCCGCCATATCTCGGCCAAATGCCCCTCCTGTATTTCACAAGGGACGATATTCTGTTTCAAAAATGAAAGATGTATCGCAAGCGGCATCAACTGCAAACGAAACTCTGTAGGGCAGGGGGGATTTTTAATCCCCATAAGCAGCACCTCAAAAAATGAAGTATTGCGCTCTTGGATCCCCACTCGGAAATCCAGACCATCTACTTCCTTGGGGATCTTCTGGAAATTAGATTCCACAAAGATCACCGTAAGTTCTGTAACCTCTACTTCCTGCAAGCAGGCGTAAAGGCATATTGAGCAATAAGTGTCGAGAGGGCCCCTTTTTCGAGTAACGATGCATTTGCATTGTCTATCAAGAGCCTCTTGAATTTGAGCGAGGGTTAGCATACGACCCTCCTTCCTTGAATAAAGTTCAGCAAGTGCTGAACGACCTAGACTTGTAAACAATCAAACGGTATCTTATAGCCCATTACGAAAAGGAGAACAATGATAAAGATTTTAGTGGCTGTGAAACGTGTGTTGGATTTTAATCTCCGAGTGCGGTTAAAACCCGATGGCTCAGGCGTCGACTTGGCGAATGCCAAAATGTCGATGAACCCATTCGACGAAATTGCCGTTGAAGAAGCCATTCGCCTTAAAGAAAAGGGTGTAGCAGGCGAATGTGTGGCGGTTTCCATAGGCCCATTGGCAAACCAGGAAACCCTCCGAACGGCTTTAGCACTTGGAATGGATAGAGGCATTTTAATTACCACCGACGAAGAATGGGAGCCTTTAAATGTTGCTAAAATTCTAAAAAAAACGGTCGAAAAAGAAAGTCCACAACTGGTTATATTAGGTAAACAATCCATCGACGGCGATCACAACCAAACAGGACAAATGCTGGCAGAGATATTAAATTGGCCCCAAGCCACTTGTGTTTCCGAATTGAAGTGGCAAGAGGAGGAATGCCTTCTGACACGAGAAATTGATACGGGTTTGGAAGTTTTAGCCGTTAAGCCGCCCTTCATCATGACGGTGGACCTTCGTTTAAATCAACCCCGTTATGCCACGCTCCCGAATATCATGAGAGCCAAACAAAAACCGCTTTCGATAGAACCTCTTTTAAATTTAAACAACTCCTTAACCCCTCGCATCAAACGTTTAAAAGTGGAACCGCCACCGCCTCGCAACAGTGTCAAAATGTTGAAAACGGTAGAAGAACTCGTCAGACACTTAAAACAAGAAGCCAAGGTGATCTAACATGCGTACCCTCGTTCTCGCTTCCCATGACAATCACAAAATTCTGCCCGCCTCACTCTCTGCTATGACGGCAGCCTTAAATTTCTCTAAAACTTTTGATGTATGGGTGATGGGGCAATTCCGTCAAGGCGTTATTGAAACGCTTCAACACGCGCCTTGTGTCTCACAAGTGTTCGCGTGGGAAACAGCTGATGTTGTTTCTCCCAGCCAACTGGCGCATGCCATTCGCGACTTTCGGGTATCCTATGACGTCTTTATGGCGCCTGCCGATTATTTTGGGAAAGACTTTATGCCTCGGATAGCAGCATCTCTTGATGTCACACAAATTTCAGATATTACAAAAATTATTTCACACGATACATTTGTGCGTCCTATTTATGCTGGGAATGCTTTTCTTACCGTTCAAGCGCTTGACCGGGTAAAGGTTCTGACGATACGTCCCAGCGCATTTCCTCCACTTGTTTTAGAAAAGGGGGAAAGAAAAACACAATTGCAGAAAATCACACCTTCTTTACAGCCAGATAGAGTACGATTTGTAGAACGAAAACTAGACACTTC
Organism: Gammaproteobacteria bacterium; assembly: GCA_016207405.1. Classification (GTDB taxonomy): domain Bacteria; phylum Pseudomonadota; class Gammaproteobacteria; order JACQPQ01; family JACQPQ01; genus JACQPQ01. The sequence continues at coordinate 6,577 of JACQPQ010000047.1, forward strand.
TGAAAGACCTGAACTCACTTCTGCCAAAATTGTGGTTTCAGGCGGGAGAGGGCTTAAAAGCAAAGCGAATTTTGCGCTGATTGGAGAACTGGCTTCTAAGCTGAATGCAGCTATCGGAGCTTCTCGCGCTGCGGTGGATGAAGGGTTTATTCCGAATGACTGCCAAGTGGGGCAAACCGGTAAAGTAGTCGCTCCGCAACTTTACATAGCCGTTGGGATTTCAGGCGCCATTCAACACTTAGCGGGGATGAAAGACAGCAAAGTCATCGTCGCCATTAACCAAGATCCAAACGCACCTATTTTCCAAGTGGCCGATTATGGAATGGTAGGGGATTTGTTTGAGATAGTGCCTGCGCTTTGCAAGGCGCTCCCGAATAAAACCTAATCAGTTGGGATCCCTAAAATACTTGCTACTGAAATATCTTCGTCTATTTTCCCCCAATGGATCCCAATACCATTACCGATTAAACGCCATTGTTTTTTTTGTTTTTCTGTTGCTTTTGAAAGACGAGGAAACCATTCGATCGGCACAAAAACTTCTCGACCATCTGCTAAAAGGACATGCAATATTTCTTTTGTGCAGGATACCGAAATAATCTTTGGATCAAGTCTTACGGCCAGAGTGGTATTCATGCCATTTCCTCTTCTCCTTACGCTGTGGCGCATCTCGATGTTCAAGATTTGATTTGATTGTCGGATTCTGCGCTTCGCTTGAATCCGACCTACATTACTACATGTATATAAAGAAGAAAAAGCGATACCCTTTTACTCTTTATAATAGTTGGCATAGCATTCCTTGCAACAAATTTTAGTTTATAACTTATGCTAACCTATTACACCCTTTTGTTCGAGGCGTTGAATTTCTTCCTTCGAATATCCCAGTTCCTTTAAAATAGCCTGATTATGTTCTCCAAGGCGAGCGCCTATAAAACGGTAAGTGGGCTCTGTCTTTGAAAAACGAATGGGACAGGCGAGTTGCGGGTAAGACCCTCCTTTTTCATCTTCAACATTTATTACCATTTTTCTGGCTTGATAATGCGGATGAAGGCAGGCTTCTTGTAGGTTCAATACCGGCTCTACGCACACATCCATAACACCCAACAGCTTTACCCATTCTTCAAAAGTTCGGCTTGAGATCACCGTTTTAATTTCTTCACGAATCGCCCCTTCTGTATGCGTCGTCCACTGCTTTTCAGCGCTTTTCTCTTGTAAATCCGGTCTACCAATGGCGATGCAAAAAGGCTTCCAGAATTTTTCCTCCAAAGGCGCCACTGAAAGATAACGTCCATCTTTGGTTCTGTGATAATCATAGAACCCACCCCCGTTAATGAGATGGTTTTCTGGTTTTGGCAAGTCTTGCTCCGTTAACCAACCCGCTGCTGCCAGCCCATTCAAAGCAAAGGCACCGTCTGCAAGACTAATATCTATGGATTGTCCTTCGCCCGTTTGAAGCCTATGAATGACAGCAGCTAAAATCCCCATGACTGCGAGTTGAGAACCTCCTGCAAGATCCGCGATTTGGGTTCCGATGGGAGTGGGGCCTCCTGACTTTCTGCCGCTATAACTCATCAGGCCGGAAAGCGCTAAGAAGTTATTATCATGCCCTGCTTTATCTCGATAAGGGCTTTCTTGGCCATATCCTGTAATTGAACACAAAATAAGATTCGGATTGATGGCCCGCAGTCGCTCTTCTCCCAGGTTTAACCGCTCTTTGGTGCCCGGACGGAAAGATTCAATCAGAATGTCATATCGGCTTAAAAGTTTTGACAGTACTTCAAACGCTTGTGGCGCTTTAAGATCTAACGATAAAGACCGTTTCGAACGGTTAATAAATTCATGGCCAATAGACCGGATTCGGTTGTCTAAAAAAGGAAGGGCTCTTAACCAATCCGGCGCATTCGGAGATTCCACCTTTATGACGTCTGCCCCCATATCCGCAAGAAGCAAGGAAGCATAAGGGCCAGGAAGAAGCGTTGAAAAATCAAGAATGCGAAGTGTGTTTAAAATGCCTTTTAAAGGATTCATTATTTAATTTATTCCTCACCACCACTACCCCTTGTCCCTTACCCCTGGTACAAATCCGGTTGCCATATGCTCTCGGGTGGATTCACACTGTTTTTCCTCATCATCAAAGTATAAATCTGCTCCAAAAGCTTTTAAAAATTCTGTTTTGTTCAACCCCCCTAAGAAAAAAGCCTCATCGATTCGAATGCCCCAGGACCGGAGCGTTCGAATGACACGCTCATGTGCAGGCGCTGACCGAGAAGTCACTAAAGCGATTCGAATGGGTTTCCCTTGTTTTTGGAGAACATGTAAAGACATTAAAAAATCCTTGAAAGGTCCTCCTGCCAAGGGTGTTTTTGCCGCTTTAATTTCATTCCGTTGGAACGCCTCTAAGCCGGATTTTCGATAAATGCGGTCCGCCTCATCTGAAAATACTACTACATCCCCATCAAACGCGATTCGAAGTTCATCTTCCGAGTGAGAGGAAGGTGAAGATAATAGGATTCGAGCGGCCGCAAGTCCACTCCTTAAGGCAGATTGAATGTCTTCAGGGTGCGTTGACAAAAACAAATCCGCTCCAAAAGCATTCACATATTGATAGGGGTTGCGTCCCCCTGCAAACACAGCACGCGTAATGGTAAGCCCATAATGGGCAATAGAATTAAAAATACGCAAACCCGTATCCGCCGTGTTCCGAGATAGCAAAATAATTTCAACGAGACGATGGTGCTCATCCACCTCATGATTAAAAGCAAGTAACTTACACACAACCGAAAAAGCGACTCCGGGCTTTAAGATCTCATTTTCATGTTCGATTTGATATCGCGCATAGGCTTCAACCCCTTCTCTTTCAAACACCTGATGACCTTCATCCAAGTCAAATAAAATACGAGATGAAATTGCAATAACCAGCCGATGGGGGAGGGGGGGGGGAGCCATAATGGTTTCTATTCTACCCATGATTAACCCAAGGCCATAGCATGGCCAAAAAACTTCCATCAAGAGGTGCCCATGGTTTTTCATCTTGAGGAGGAGGGACCGTTGCCGAGAGATGCAGCGTTTTTTTAGCTCGTGTCATTGCGACATAGAGCAGTCTCTTTGCCTCGTGTGCATTTTTTTGAGCTTCTAGAAACTGTAGGTAAGTATAAATAGAATCCGCCTCGTCACCTTTCTGTTTTAAGGTGCCCAAGATTAAGTGATATGTGCCGGTTGCAGTCTTTTGCTCCGTCCATAAGATTAAAGCAGGATCATTCGGGGCTATTCTTTTTTCCAAACTTGGAAGAATAACATGGTCAAACTCTAACCCTTTAGCCCTATGGATAGTCATCACATGGCAAGGAGAGTGAACGTCCAAATAGGGCTCTGCAAATAAAGCCTGCAGACTATTTTTTAACGCGGACAGTCTTGTATCGTGCGCATTCCAGTCCAATTGTTCTAGGTGGTTAAAATAAGCGTCCGCTTGTTTCAGTTCATAGGGCGAGAGAAGACAAGTAGGGCCGCCTAACTCAATCCATGTGGTTTCTACCCACGCTCGTAAGGGGGCTCTGCCTCGTTCACGAATCGTTCGTTGAAGAATAGGTACTATTCGCTTAAGGTTATGTCGACCACTTTCGCTTAAATTTTCAAACGTTTCAAATTGGAGTAATGCTTCCCACAGGATACCCTTTGGGGCATGTTGCGTGATAACCCAACAATCCGGAAGTGTGAGCCTGCACCAAGGGGCGCGCAGGATAGAAAGCCAAGCGGTGCTGTCAGCGAGTGCAAGAAGGGCAGACGTCAAAGCCAAGAGATCTTGAACCACTCGACAAGAAGCCAAGGATTCAATTTCGGTGGCTTGGTAATTTATTCCTGCTTGATTAAGACGGGGTAAAATAGAAGTTAAATGGGTTCGAGCACGCACTAAAACCGCAATCGTCTCTTCTGGAAACTCTGTTTGAATCGATTGTATGGTTTGAACAATATGTTCCGCTTCCTCCTCTTTATGAGGAAACAAGAGGGGAGAAACGTTTTTTGCGAACGAAAACCCAACAGCATCCTTCTGGCAGTAGGAGGGTGCAAAGGCAACAGCTCCGAGGCTGGGGTTGGGCTCTTTTGAAAATAGTGTCTCAAAAACACGATTGTTCCACTCGATAAGTTCTGGGGATGCCCGGAAGTTTTGCGTAAGCACCAGCGGCTCTATTTCGATTTGCCCCCATCGTCGTCTGCTTTGAATATCTAAAAACAACCCCACCTCGGCCTGCCTAAATCGGTAAATGGACTGCATGGGATCGCCTACCAAAAATAATGTTCTCCCATCTCCCGTCTGCCACCCTGCTGTTAGGCGTTCCAGTAAACGTCCTTGAGAGAAAGACGTATCTTGAAATTCATCGACTAAAATATGGCGGATCTGATAATCGAGCGCCAGGCAGATCTGAGAAGGGCCTGCTTCATTTTCCAGAATGCGTTCTGCAGCCAAGTGCACTTCTGTAAAGTCCAGAACGGCGTGTTCTTTGAAAATAACCATGAGATGAGCAACTGCGATGGGAAGAAGGGCGAGCAGGGCTTCTATGAGCTGCCATTCGTGTTCCCGGTAATGGGATGTGGGAAGCATTTTGAGTTCGATGAATCGTTCGCGCATGTCCGGTAATTGGGCCAGTATTGTGACCACGTTCTTAAATGCTTGCTTCCTTTCTGATCGCAACGCTTTTTCGGTGCGGTCTTTTGTATTCTGCATGGAAGGAAATCCTTCTCGTTCTGTCACCTGGCTTCGCCAGGAGAGATCTTGAGTGAGAAATAATTCAGTAATTTCCCTCTTAGAATATTTACATAATTCAATCATTTCATTTAACAAATATTCTGGAAGCCTCTGTTTTACCTCTTCCCAACATTCCTTATTCATCCGCGCCAAATTACGTTCAAGCTCTTCCCGACGCTCCATTTTTCCCTTTAAGGACATCACAAGTGGCAACCATTGCTCTCGTCTGGCGAGCAATTGGGTGAGTAAGGATTCTGCTGTTTCCCATTGGTTATGAAGGTGTGTGAGGAGTGTCTTAAGTTCTGAAGCCCAAGGAGGATCACTTTCCAAAGAAGAAAGCACTTGGCGAGCCGCCTTGCGATAAAAAGAAAAAGGGTGTTCCGTAATGGCTTCCACACCTCCCAGCCTAGATTGATGGGGATATCGTGAAACTAAACGGTGTGCTAAAGCATCAATGGTTTGGATTTGGAGACGATTAGGATTTTCTAATAGATGCCAGTTATTTTTTTGATTCTGCTCAAGTACGGCTTGGACGAGAGGAGCGGTCCTTCCGGCTTCAGGTTGAGTGAGTGCCATTAGAACGCGGTCTTTCATTTCCAGAGCGGCTTTTTGAGTAAAGGTAATGGCTACAATTTCTTCGGGTTCTTTGTGCGCTTGCCCCAAAAGAGCAAGGTAGCGTTGGATAAGGAGTTCAGTTTTCCCAGAGCCCGCAGGCGCTTGAACGATAAAGGATTGTTCGAGTGCTAAAGCCCGTTGGCGGGATTGGATATCCATGCTTAGATCATACGGGGGGAAGGGATAAGGGGGAAGGGATAAGGGGATTTAGTTGTTTTTTAAATGGAATACACATTTGGTCATCAATTTAGTATAATTCTGTTTTTCATTTGTCCCCCTTATGTTAAGTCATCGGTTTAGAATAGTGTTCATCTGGTTCATCACCAGCTTAAGCGCTTTTGCAGCGACTCGAACTGCCTTATTGATAAAAGCTTGGGATCAACTGGAGTTCTCTCTATTATCACTCCTTAAGATTTACACCATTGGTTTCTTTTACGATACGGTAGTTGCCTTACTTTTTGCGATACCTCTTTTGTTATATCTCACCGTAATCCCTGAGCGAGTTTATCGTCATCGTTATCATCGATGGGGTCTACGAGCTGTTTTTTTTGTGGCGCTTTATGGGCTGTTATTTCTGGGTGTGGCTGAATGGTTATTTTGGGATGAATTTGGTACTCGATTTAACTTTATCGCCGTGGATTACCTTATTTATCGACGGGAAGTCGCTGGTAATATTTTTGAATCCTATCCAGTCTACTCTATTCTGATAGCTTTATTTTTCCTGACAGCATTCATCATGCTGCTCACCAGATCTCTCGTAAGCAGAACAGCTCATATTTTCAGCCATTTTAAAAATCGCTTAGTGGGTGGATTGTGTATCGTTCTAGTGCCTGCCTTTTTATGCCTATGGGTGAACGGATCCTTCTTTCGAAAAGTTTCTGCCAATACTTATGCAAATGAATTAGCAGGGAATGGCATTTATCAATTTTTCCAGGCTTTCTATGCCAATGAACTCAATTATGATCAATTTTATCTTAAAAAAGATGCGGCATATATTTCTCATCGCTTGAGGCAAGAGCTACAAACTAAAGAAGCGACTTTCACAAACACACACTTGTTTGATGTGTCTCGACAGATCACTCATTCTGGAATTGAACGTCATCTCAACGTATTCTTGGTTGTAGTCGAAAGCCTCAGTGCCAAATACATGGGCATATTTGGAAATTCAAAAGGATTAACACCCTATTTGGATAGCCTGGCAGAAGAGAGCCTACTCTTTACCAATTTCTATGCGACGGGTACTCGTACTGTCCGAGGGTTAGAAGCTATTTCCCTATCCATTCCTCCCACTCCAGGGCAGTCCATTATTAAACGTCCAGACAACAAAAACCTTTTTTCGCTTGGGTTTCTTATGAAAGAGAAGGGGTATGATACCAAATTTCTTTATGGGGGGTTTGGTTATTTTGATAACATGAATCATTTTTTTTCAAATAATGGTTTTGGCGTTGTTGACCGTTCAAATTTGAAAAAGGAAGAAATCACGTTTTCCAATATATGGGGAGTGGCCGATGAAAATTTGTTTCAGCGAGCTATTTTTGAGGCCAACCAGTCTTACCAGCAACATCACCCTTTTTTTTCGCTCATCATGACGACCTCCAATCATCGTCCTTATACGTACCCTTCCGGGCGTATTGATATCCCTTCTGGCACTGGTCGAGAGGGTGCCGTTAAATACACGGATTATGCGATTCATCAATTGATAGAAACTGCACGCAAGCAACCTTGGTTTTCTGATACGGTGTTTGTCGTTGTGGCTGATCATTGTGCAGGAAGTGCAGGAAAGGTGGATTTGCCCCTCCAGCAATATCACATTCCCCTCTTCATCTATGCACCCCGCATTGTAAAACCTCGAAAAGTGAACACGCTCGCAAGCCAAATAGATGTCGCGCCTACTTTATTAGCGTTGTTGAATTTTGATTATCACAGTAAATTTTTTGGTAAAAATATTTTGCAGATCTCTCAAAAAGAGGAACGCGCCCTGATTTCCAATTATCAGAAATTAGCTCTGTTCAAAGATCAGGTGCTCACGATTTTATCGCCACAGAATCATGCGGAAAAAATGCTTCATCCTTTTGATGAACAACCTCTCCTTCAAGAGTTAAAAACCAACACCGAGGAACTCGATTTAGCGCTTGCTTATTATCAAGGCGCCAGTTTTATTGAGAATCATGCCCTGAATCATTGGGAGAACTAACCTGCGTAAAGAGCTTTACATTCCACTCCTGATCTCGCTCCTAACCTTTTGGATAGGGGAATACACTAATTTTGATAGGTGGGTGAGTCAGTTATTCTTTGACCAAGCCTTGGGAGGATTTTATCTCCGAGACGAGTGGTTTATTCGTCAAATTATGCATCAGGGCATAAAAGATATTTTGCATGTCTTGCCGGCCGTTTTGCTCTTATTGTTATTGCTCTCCATAAAGGTCGTTGCGCTGAAGAAATGGAGGAAGGAAATGGTTTATATCTCTCTTGCCGTACTCATAAGCGGAGGCATTGTGAGTGGTTTAAAAACGTTAACGGGAATGCACTGTCCTCGGCAGCTATCTATTTTCGGCGGCACAGAGCCTTATGTTCGCCTACTGGAGGATCATTCTTGCGTTAAAAAACCTGGTCGTTGCTGGCCATCGGGGCATGCAGCAGGGGGGTATGGATTTTTTGCTTTTTATTTTGTATGCCGACGTCGAAAACCCCAGTATGCACGAGTGGCATTTTGGATACCCTTTACCATAGGAACATTACTGGGTTTTGGACGCGTGATGCAAGGCGCACATTTTGTTACCCATAACATTTGGACAGGACTCATTTGTTGGACAGTCGCCTCAGGGATGGCACAGTTAATGTTAAACAATCATCTAAGCTATATGAGCTTTCCAAAAAAACAATTTCTTCTGAGATTCGAAGAGGATATGCACCCCGTTAAAGAACCCACCTACCAAGGCAGAGTGAAGTAGGCCGGCCTAAGCGCAAGGGTGGGCGGCAAAAAAAATACTCTAGATCCAATCTGCGATTTCAGCCCGTAGGCCAGATCAACTGCGCTTCCCAGGAATTAAATACCCTCGAAGATCTTTCAGTGCCCTCCAGCCGGCAGATCCCGTTGTCTCACTTACATTACTGTAAAAAATTGTTACAGACGATGACCGTTCTGCAAAATATTTTGCAAAAAATATTAACAAAGGGAACTTTTTTAAGTGAGGAATCTGTATTTGTCCTTAAGACGGAGCTTCGTGATGTTAGAACGTATGGCAGTATTTTAAGAGCTTTGGCTGCTGGTAATACAACGATGAAAGACTTAGCCAGTAAGCTCTCTATGGATGGTCGAATGCTTTCCTCTTATCTCAATACATTACAAGCACTTCACCAAGTACAAAGAGAAGTTTCTTTGAATGAAAGGGCACCTGAGAAGAGCCGTAAAGGAAGGTATCGCATTGCAGACAATTTTTTAAACTTCTGGTTTCGATTTGTTGAACCCTACGTTACTCTTGTGGAGTTGAATGCTGGGGGCGAGTTGCTTAAGCAGAAGATTAAACCGCAGCTGAATACTTATATGGGAGGGATCTTTGAAAACATTTGTCAACAATATGTTTTGTACTGTGGCCAAGAAATAGGCCTTCCACTTGTTAAAAGAGTAGGGCGAATTTGGGACAAGGACTTTGATATTGATGTAGCGGCTGAAAATTTGGAGGGCGGCTATATGTTTGGGGAATGTAAATGGGGAAATCTTTCTGTGAATGCGTTGCTTCCTAAATTACAGGAAAGAGCTGGAAAAACGGGTTTGTCATTAGCCGGGGCTCGCTATTTATTATTCACTTCCCAAAAAGTTACAGGAGAGAGTTCGGGGTCCTCCAATTTCTATCGGGTGGGAGTTAAAGAACTCTTCCCCGATTAAGATGTAAAGCAGACGACAGTAGAAAGTAGAAGGGGAGGGGGTTTTTTAGAGTGTGGTGCTCAAAGCCTTAATACGCTGATGAAGCCGGCTTTTATGGCGAGCGGCCTTGTTTTTATGAAGGATGCCTTTTTGGGTTACTTTATCAATGACAGACACCGCTTTACGATAAAGTTGTTCCGCTTCTTCTTTTTTCTTTTCTTCTATAGCGAGTTTCACCTGTTTAATTGCCGTGCGTACTTTGGAGCGTTTTTCTGCATTACGCATGCGTTTTTGGGTCGATTGTCTGACTCGTTTTTTTGCGGAAGCTGTATTAGCCAAGGTTCACTCCTCCTCTTTCTAAATCCTAAATCCTAATTCAAGAACGTACAAGCTATCAGGACTTGGCACAATTTGTCAATGCATAATAGAGTGATACAATTCTTTTTTCTTTCCAATCAAAATATCACAAGGAGAAGGTAGATGGACATCCTCGATTCCAAACAGGAAGTTCGACAAAAGGAAGGTGGTCAAGCGCTAAAAGAAGAAGTTTGGGAGTACGGCGATCTTTTACTGGACCATCTTGCCCGATTGGGCGTTGAATACGTCTTTGGAGTGCCTGGTGGCGGAATTGAACCGCTTTATAACGCTTTAGCACGAAGTGAACGACGGGGAGGGCCGCGAGCCATTGTATCCCGTCATGAAACGGGCGCAGCTTTTATGGCCAATGGGTATGCAAGAGAAAGTAAGCGCTTGGGTGTTTGTTGTGCGACTACGGGGCCGGGTTCTACCAATCTCATCACGGGTGTTTCCTGTGCGTTTACGGATGCGGTTCCTATCTTAGTGATTACCGCTCAAACGGCCTTACCCAATTTCGGGCGAGGCTCTGCGCAAGAATCTTCCTGCACAGGTTTGAATACCGTCGCCATGTTTGAGCCCTGCACCCGGTTCAATACGCTCGTTTCCCACGTCGATCAGCTTGAAAATAAATTACTGATTGCAATTTCCCATGCATTTGGAGTAACGCCGGGCCCGGTACATCTGTCTATCCCACTCGATATTCTAAGAATGCCGGCCCCCAAGGCTTCTTTTTCAAGAGAGCTCAATCCTTTTATAGAGCATGAGATATGCCCCAATTCTAATGCGCAAGGCGTACTCGGAACTTTATTAGAAAATGCTAAAAACATTACATTTGTTTTAGGGCAGGATAGTGAATCTGCCATAAAAGACATTCTCACGTATGCAGAGCAAAAAGGGTGCGCAGTCGTGACGACACCCATGGGCAAGGGGCTTATTTCCGCCTTTCATCCCCTCTATCGGGGTGTTTTTGGTTTAGCAGGGCATGAGAGTGCCTATCAAGCGGTTTTGCCTGAATCTGCTGAATTCGTTGTTGTGGTCGGAACGGCTTTTGATGAGTGTGCCTCTGGCGCCTGGGACACTAACCTCCTGTCTAACCGTTTAATTCACATTGATGAAGATCCCAATAACTTAAGTGCCTCTCACATGGCGTGCTTATGTGTTTTGGGGTCACCCAAGCAGGTATTTCAAAAACTATTGGAAAGAACTCAGAATAAAACCACGCAAGTTTCTTCAGCGTCTTTTTCTGGTTATGACAAGAAATTTCCCGCATATTTCAGTGCAGAAACTCGAGAACACTGTCTGATGCAACACAGTGTTCCCATTAAGCCACAGGCTTTATTCTGGACACTCAGCCAACTGGCTTTACCGAACACACGTGTCACCATGGATATTGGGAATAGTTTTTTATGGGGGATCCACTACTGGATGTGTAATCGGCGAGGGGAGGAAACCCGAAATCTCTTCCATGTGAGCTTAGGGTTTGGTTCTATGGGTTGGGCTATTGGGGCATCCGTTGGTATTGCAACGGCTAACAGGAATAACCCCGTCATCTGTTTTACAGGGGATGGGAGTATGTTGATGAACGGGCAAGAATTTACGACAGCCCTGCAAGAAAATCTCAATATCCTATTTGTTGTGTTGAATGATTCTGCACTTGGAACCGTAAAGCATGGGCAACGTTTGGCACAGGCTGAACCGATAGCGTATGAACTTCCTCCTGTTAATTTTGCGGCTATTGGTAAGGCTATGGGGATCCGCTCCTATCGTATTCGTACTGTGAGTGAGCTCATGGCGCTCAATATTCCGGAACTCTTGAAGCAATCTGGGCCAACCTTGCTAGATGTTCTCATCGATAAAGAAGAGTCTCCGCCTTTAGGTCTTAGAATGAAAATGCTAGGAACGGCAGAGGTGGAAGTTCCGTCAAAACTGGAGGGGAGGGCACACGAAGAAATTCCACAAAACAAAATTTACAGTAAACTCTGGGGAGAAGAGGCTCTGCCTGACAACCCTTTTGCGGCAGCGGCTTGTTACTGTCATGGTTATGATGTGTACGGGGATTTGCTTGGCAAGGTTTCCTGGGTTGAATATCTTTATCTTCTTTTTAAAGGAGAACTCCCAGAACCCCCACATAGAGACATTTTACAGCGGCTCGCGATTGCACTCGCCAATCCTGGGCCACGTGAACCCAGTGTTATCGCAGCGATGAGTGCAAGCGTTGGAGGTTCTACATGGGCGGCGACACTTTCGGCGGCGCTTGCGGTAGGGGCAGGCCAGCTGGGGGGCGCGCATGAAGTTGCACTCGCTATTCGTCTTTGGAAAGACTGTGGCCAGTCACTTGAAAATTGGAAAAAAGCTATTCTCAACAACCAGGGTTCTCATCGTTTAGATATTTGGTCATCTATTGAACATGTCCCCGGTTTTGACCCCCATGGTGTTCACTGTAGTACGCCGGTAAAGCAAACCTTGGATTTGCTTTCTACTTTTCCTTCTGTCACTGCTTTACCGTGGCTAAGGCTATCGCAGAACGAACTCGAACATATTATTGGCTATCCGTTGGCTTTGTCGGGAGTTGCAGCGGCTACTTTTTTTGATCTCGGTTTTGATCCAGATGAGGCGGAGCTTTTATATCTCTTACTTCGATTGCCGGGGGCGGCGGTTCATGCAAAGGAACAACGAGAAATTGGGTTTCGTCGGTTTCCCTTCTTTTCTTATGCTGTGGAGTTAGAACATGATCCGGCTAAAGAAAAAAAAGTAGTTCTTAAAAAGGGGGCAACGGTCTCATGAGCTTACAAGACTTATTCAACTCTGAAAATCGTTGGGTTTCTTTGATGGGAAAGGTATTTCCAACAGAACGCGTTGTATTTCGAGGGAAAGATCTCCATCTCGACTTAAAAGATTTAAGTTGGTTTGAGTTATATCTCTATGGCATTACGGGTCGATTTTTTAGCGAACGGGAACTCAAAATCCTGAACTACATTTGGGTGAGTACGAGCTATCCCGATCCAAGAGTATGGAACAACCGAGTCGCTGCTTTAGCTGGAACCACGCGTAGTACAGGGCCCCTTGCTTTGGGGGCTTCTATTTCCGTTTCTGAAGCGACGCTCTATGGAGGGCGTCCTTTTGTTGCAGGAATCGATTTTTTCTTACGCGCACAAAAATCCATTGAAGAAGGGTGTCCTCTTGATGCGTTTATTGACCAAGAACTCAAAGCATGTAAAACCATCTATGGTTATGGAAGAGCGATGGTAAGGGGGGATGAGCGAGTTCCTCATATGATTAAGTTCATTCGAGAACTTAATTTTGATGAAGGCACTTATGTCAAGCTGGCATTTGAAGTGGAAAACATTCTTAAAAATAAAAAACAACTCGTCATGAATATTGGGGCGCTTTACAATGCATTGGCAGCAGATCTCGGTCTTTCTCCATTTGAATATTCTTCTTTTATGATTTTAGTATTTGTGGCGGGCATGGCGCCATGTTATATGGAAGCGGCTCAAAAAAAAGAGGGGTGTTTTTTCCCTATTCGGTGTTCCAATCTGGTATATGAAGGCGCTCAAAAGCGGCGGAAGTTAGGGGTTAGGGGTTAGG
>JACQPQ010000048.1 GCA_016207405.1 Gammaproteobacteria bacterium
AAACCACCCTCCCCACCATTTTAGTGAGACATTACGTGAATAGTAGAGGGCAAGTAGCAGTGCTATAAGGGCCTATAAAAGAATGCTAAAATATTGCCGTTTTTGTGCCTAAACTTTTTATGCAACGTTCCTCGAATTCTTCTCCTTCCAGCTGGCAGACTTACCGACGTCTCTTAAGTTATGTCCGACCGGTTCTCTTCGCGCTTGCCCTTGGTGTATTGGGCAACATAGGCTTTGCAGCAGTGGATGCCGCCATGGTTGCTTTGTTAAAGCCCCTCCTGGATGAAGGGTTTATTGCGCACAGTAAAGAAGTATTTAAAAATTTGCCCCTTTATGTGCTGGGTATTGTTTTATTGCGAGGGGCCACTGCTTTTTTGTCGAGCTATTTTATGGAATATGCGGGCAATAAAGTGGTCCTCTCCATGCGCCAAGATTTATTTGGTCACTTAGTTTATCTACCGACGACTTTTTATGACAACAATACTTCAGGGCTGCTTCTTTCTAAATTGACTTACAACACCGCTCAGATTGCCCAAGCGTGCACGGATGCACTCAAAACCTTGATACGAGAAGGTGCAACCGTTGTTTTTCTACTCGGGCTAATGTTTTACCACAGTTGGAAATTAACATTGATTTTTATGACCGTGGGCCCGGCAATACTATTGGTCATTCAGTATGCCAGCCAAAAGTTTCGAAAGTTGAGTCGAAAAATACAGGATACCGTAGGAAATATTACCCACCATGCTGAAGAGACCTTAACGGGAAATCGAGTCGTAAAAATATTTACAAACCAAGAAAAGGAAATAATTAATTTTAATAGCCTGCTCTCTAAAAACTTTAAGCAGAATATGAAAGTGGTGGTGACCAAAGCTATCAGCACACCAGCTGTTCAATTGTTGGTGACGATGGTCTTGGCCATCATTATTTATTTGGCCTCCAATCAGTCTTTGCAGACGAGCATTTCTGCAGGAACCTTTGTTTCCATGATTGTTGCGCTCATGAGCATCACGCACCCGCTTAAAAGGTTGACAGAAGTTAATCATGCGCTTCAATCCGGTATTGCGGCTGCCGAAAGTGTGTTTGCCGTGCTGGATGAAGAAAAAGAAAAAGACACCGGCACCCTTATTCTGCGCGGTATTCACAAAGAGATGAGTTACCAGCAAGTGGGGTTTGAATATAAAAGCAATCACAAGAAAGTATTGAGCCATATTTCCTTTTCTGCTAAAAGAGGCGAAATGATTGCATTTGTCGGGCGCTCAGGCAGTGGAAAAACAACCTTGCTGAGTTTACTACCCAGACTTTATGACGGATACACGGGAGAAATTTTTATCGATGGGGTGGAAATTCAACACTACACCTTAGACAGTTTGCGTCAGCAGCTGTCTTTGGTTTCTCAACAGGTGACCTTATTTAATGACACCATCGCAAATAACATTGCCTATGGCAGTCGAAAATCTATCAGCCAACAAGAATTGCGACAAGTGGCAGAGGCTTCATATGTCATGGAATTTGTGCACGCTTTACCCAAGGGGTTGGATACGCTGATCGGAGATAATGGCATTATGCTATCGGGAGGGCAGCGGCAACGCATCGCTATTGCGCGTGCTCTACTCAAAAATGCTCCCATACTCATTCTAGATGAGGCAACTTCCTCGTTAGACACAGAATCCGAGCGGCATATTCAAATGGCGATTTCAGAGCTTAGCAAAAATAGAACCACATTGGTGATAGCCCATCGGCTATCTACAGTTGAAAAAGCGGATAGAATTATTGTATTAGACAAAGGTCAAAAGGTAGAAGAAGGAACTCACTCCCAACTCCTCGCTCAGAACAGTCACTACGCTAAATTGTATCGCATTCAGTTTCAGGAGGTGGAGGAAGTCACCTCTTAAAGAGCGTAAAGAATATGTCCCCCAAAACAAACATTCGTCCTCCCGGGCACATCTTGGCTCTCAAGCCCTATGTGCCCGGGAAACCCATCGAAGAACTTAAACGTGAACTGGGTCTCCGTTCGATTATTAAACTGGCCAGTAATGAAAATCCGTACGGAATGAGCTCTAAGGCTTGTGAAGCCGCAAAAGAAGTGCTTCAAAAAAGTTCTCGTTATCCAGAAGGCAGTGGCTTTGTATTAAAAAAAGCCTTGGCAGAACATCTTTCTGTCTCGCCAGAGACGCTTGTTTTAGGCAATGGCTCGAATGAAGTATTGGAATTGATTGCAAGAACTTTTGTAATGCCGAATGACGAGGTTATCTTCTGGCAGTATGCCTTTGCGGTATATCCTCTCTTGGTACAAGCGGTTTCGGCAAAGGCGGTGATTATTCCCATTCATAATTGGGCTTATGACTTGACGCCTGCTCTATCTGCCATTACGCCCAAAACCCGACTGATTTTTATAGCCAATCCTAATAATCCAACCGGATATGCACTGTCCGGAAAAGCGCTTCTTTCTTTTATTAAAGCGGTTCCGAGTCATATCCCCATCGTTATTGACGAGGCCTATCATGAATATCAAATTCAAAAGGATTATCAAACGGCCCTTCCATGGATACAAAAAAATCCAAACCTGATTGTGACGCGTACTTTTTCTAAAGCCTATGGATTAGCAGGATTTCGAGTGGGGTATAGTGTTTCTGATGGAAAAATCGCTGGTTTTTTAAACTGTATCCGCCAGCCGTTTAATGTGAATACCGTCGCGCAAGCGGCTGCACTTGCCGCACTTGAAGACCAAACGTTTGTTCAAGACAGTGTGGAGAAAAACACCCAGGAAAGAGATGCTGTTTGCAAAGCGCTTGAATCACTGAAACTTTCCTTTATTCCTTCCACCGCCAATTTTGTAGCAATAGACTTCAAACAACCCGCGTACCCTATTTACCAAGCACTTCTTCGCGAAGGCGTGATTGTTCGTCCTTTGCAAAACTACGCTATGCCGCATCATTTACGAGTAACGATTGGAAGTAGAAAAGAAAACGACCGGTTTATAAAGGCGCTCAAGAAAATTCTCTTAGGGCCTGTAACCAAATAACCTTTCAAGCTTAGGACACCTATTGTACCCTTTTGAGCTGTGACAAAGAGCAGGCTCTTCTAAATTTCAAGTGGGTAAGCATGCCGGATTGATCTTGCTAAAGTCCAATCCACCGGTGATTAAATATATCTCTATTTTCCCACTTCGTGGTCTTGACAATGGGGTCCACTATAGATTGTCCAGTTTATTCCTTCACACGTCCTAAGAATTTTATCAGAAATTTCTACGCATCCGTTATGGCTAAGTGGCCCACCAGTTCCCGCAAGGCAAATATGAAACCGCACACTCACAAGAAGTTGTGAATCATGAGGTGCATTGCTGTCTTAATTTATGTGAAATGATGTGGGAGATCGCAGGAATGTAGGTATTAAAACCCCCAGAGCAAACTCAATGCTTTGCAGGAAACAACGTTTTAAGAAACTGCTTGACTATTGTCACGTGATTTTTAATGAACGAAGTGGGCACACCCACGCGATGCCAGGTCAGCAATCCAAAGAGATTCACAACCAGAAAGTCTGCAATT
Organism: Gammaproteobacteria bacterium; assembly: GCA_016207405.1. GTDB lineage: Bacteria > Pseudomonadota > Gammaproteobacteria > JACQPQ01 > JACQPQ01 > JACQPQ01. Next base: position 3,546 of record JACQPQ010000048.1, read on the forward strand.
GCTTTTTGATCTGCCGTGGAAGCAAGCTCTTTTTTTTCTATGGCACCCTCTAAACAGGCACAAAACAGTTGATGCAAATCGTGGGAAAATCCTCGAATAAACTCGGCTACTGCATCATCATGCGCCGGAAGATTAGAAGCCGTTGCAATCAAAAAACATCCACAAGGCATGGTAGACTGGTTCAAGCCTACAAATTGTCCAAAAAAGTTCTCTATGGCTTCTAAACCTAATGCGGCATTTTGGAGGGGTGCGGTGAATATCGGCGTTATTTCTTTGCGATATCGCTTTAGCATCTCCAGAAACAAGTGGTTTTTCCCGCCAAAATATTTATAAATCGCAGCGCGATTAAATCCGGTTACTTCAACAATGTCGTCGATCGAAGTGCTGAAGAATCCCTTTTTCCAAAACAACCGCATCGTTTTATCTTGCACCTTATCAGAAATTACTTTTTGGACAATACTGGTCATGTGCTTGACACTCTTCAGAAGAATACATATTCTGTCTCAGAGAATATGTATTCTCTTTCTCAAAGTCAATTATCATTATTCCAAACAAGGAGGAAGTTATGAAACACAAAAAAACAGGATGTACCCTCATTGCAGGCATTTTGTCTTTAAGTATTTACGCATTTTCTAATGCCGCCGTGGCTGCCGAAAAACCGGGTATGGAAAAGTGCTATGGAATTGCGAAGGCAGGCAAAAATGATTGTGGTCTGCCCCCGACACATTCCTGTGCAGGACAGTCTAAGGTTGATGGCGCTGCTGCCGATTGGATTTATGTGCCAAAAGGCATGTGTAGCAAGATTGTCAATGGCGTAGTTAAATAATTCACGTTCCCCATTGAAAGGTTATATTTAACGAGGCCTTTCAGTGGGGTTCCCCTTTTTAAGCTGGAGAAGAGCAGGTGTTACGGATGGACCGACGCCAATTTCTCGTTAGGATGGGTGCAACAAGTCTTGCTTTTATTCCGACATACTCTTTTTTATCCACGTTCCCTTCAAAAATAGTCCCCTTTAAAAAAGGCTCATTACTTTCATCCAAACAACTGGCTTTATTGGAAACTCTAACTGAACACTTTTTCCCTACTGAACCCGATGCACCTGGTGCTCGTGAAATCAATGCCACAGGGTATTTGGCATGGGTTATTGAAGATCCAAAATTGGATGTTTCTGTTCGGACTTTCCTGGTAGAAGGGTTCACGCAGTTAGAGCATGTTTCACGCCAAAAAACTCAAAAAGAGTTTTCTCAATTGTCTTATGACGAACAAGAAAGCGTATTACGTATTTTGGAAGACACGCCTTTCGGCCATCGTTGGCTTAAAACTGTATTAGATTTTGTGATGGAAGCGCTTTTAAGCGATCCCATTTATGGGGGGAATACAGGAGGCGCGGGTTGGAAGTGGCTCCATCACACACCTCCCTTCCCAAGTCCACCCCAAAATAAACGGTATTTCTTGCTATGAAAGACGCTTGTGATGTATGTGTTATCGGCAGTGGTGCAGGAGGGGGTCCGGTTGCTTTTACTCTCGCCAAAGCGGGATATAAAGTCATCGTACTTGAAAAAGGCCCTTGGTTGACCGAGCAAGATTTTTATAAAGACGAATTGGCCTGCTGCCGACGACGTGTGTACGTGCCTGATTTAAAAGAAGAGCCACACGTTGTCGAAATAGAAGAAGAAACGGGCGGATGGGTTGCCCGAAGCACAGGGGGTTCTGGATGGGACTTCTGGAACGGTAACTGTGTGGGAGGCTCCACTAATTTTATGAGTGGTTTTTTCTACCGGCTAAAGCCTGTTGATTTTAGGCTACTGTCCACCTTCGGCCCCATTGAAGACGCCCATATTGTCGACTGGCCCATCTCTTATGAAGATTTAGAACCTTATTACACACTGGTTGAGCGCGAAGTAGGTGTTTCTGGAAAAGTTGTTTTGCATCCACACAACGAGCCGCGAAGCACACCAGACTTTCCCTACCCTCCTACACAAGAACATCCCATTACAGAAGATATGGACAAAGCTTGCCGTACCCTTGGGTTTAATGTTTTTCCAACCCCAAGGGCTATCCTTCCATTCGCCGCAATGGGCCGAAAGGGGTGTGCTTACAGTGGCTACTGCGGGAGTTATGGCTGTGCAACTGGCGCTAAAGGAAGTTCACGAGTCGCTTTAATCAACCGAGCCGTTGCAACGGGGCACTGTGAAGTCCTCCCAAAAGCAATGGTTTATCGTTTGGAAACCGGGGGAGATGGCAAAGTGATCTCTGCACATTACTTTGGGGAACAAGGTACATCAAAAACCATACGGGCTCGAATCTTTGTCGTTGCATGTCAAGCCATTGAAACAGCAAGACTTCTTTTGCTTTCAAAAGGACCGAAGCATCCCAATGGGCTTGGCAATAGCAGTAATCTTGTGGGTCGAAATCTTCTATTTGCAGGGGGAGGGGCGGGGTTTGGTTGGGTTTCTTTTGCCAAGTTTGGAGAGCAGCTACGCGAAGACACGTTTATTAATCGTACTCTTCAAGATTGGTATGTCATCCGAGATCCTAATTTTGGTCAACCCCAAAAAGGAGGAACCGTCAGTTTTAGCTTTGAACACCCCGCGCCCATTGCACGTGCTACCCAACTTTTAGAAGACAGGGATAAAAAATTAGTATGGGGTCATGTCCTAAAGCGAAAACTAGAAAGGCGTTTTCGGGGAGGCCGGTTTATCAAGCTCGAAGCCTTCTGTGATTGGTTGCCCATTGATAATTGTTTGGTCACTCTGGATAAGACGATAAAAGACAAATGGCATTTACCCGTTGCTAAAATTCGAGTCGCCTTTCATCCCAAAAATCTTCAAGTAGGTTGGTATCTTGCAAGTCATGGTGCGGAAGTTTTAAAGCAAATGGGTGCAGAGGATGTGATTGCCTATGCCGTGGGCTCTCCGCCTACCAACCTAGTCGCAGGAACCTGTCGATTTGGCAAAGATCCTAAAACGTCTGTGCTAGACCCAGACTGCAGAGCCCATGAAGTAGAAAACCTATTTGTAACCGATGGAAGTTTTATGCCAACAGGCGGGAGCGCTCCTTACACCTGGACGATTTATGCGAATGCATTTCGAGTAGCGGACAGGATTAAAGCGCAATTGAGCTAAACTTAAGCAAAAGAGGCAACAATGTTAAAAGAAAATAGAGTTTTAGGTATTGTCAACACGACAATTAGAACACTTGAAACATGGTTTCTTCCCCTATTCGACCTCTTTATTCGGTTTTGGATAAGCTTAATTTTTTGGCGCTCTGGGGTTTTAAAGTTTCAATCTTGGGATAGTGCGGTTACTTTATTTACCTATGAACATCCTGTTCCTTTTTTGCCACCCGAAGGGGCTGCTATTTTTTCTATTATTTTTGAACTTTCATGCCCCATTCTTTTAACGTTTGGATTTTTAACTCGGTTGGCTGTGATCCCCCTCATTACCATGACCCTTGTGATTCAATTCACTTACATGAATATTGTTGAGCATTATTATTGGTTGATGCTGTTGGTGTATTTATTGCTTAAAGGCCCCGGTGTACTCTCGATTGACTATTATCTACGGCGGAAATTTTTATCCCCATGATGCCCTTTGTGTAATTTAAGAGTGCACGAAATGATCCACCACATCATTTACGAGTAACGATTGGAAGTAGAAAAGAAAACAACCGATTTATAAAAGCACTCAAGAAAATTCTCTTGGGATCTTAAATCAATCCTTTTTTCTTAAACGCTTTTAAAAAAAGTTCGTGATGAGGCGTTTGGGTGAGGTTTCTTAAAAACCTTTGAATGTCCAAAGCAAAGGCTCTTTTGAATGTCCACTCCCATCGGTGCTGTCTCATATTATCCAAGTCCACAAGCACCATCTCTCCCTTTGGACTCCATAGAATATTACTGATTTTAAGATCTCCATGGCTCAACCGAAATTTCTTCATACGCGCCAATCCATGACAAACGGCCTGGATAATTTTTTGCACTGTGTGGGGCTCTCCCGTGGTAAGAGGCTCCCAAATAGACTGGGCATTTATTTTCTCGGCAGCAAAATAAGCCATTCCTTTAAATAGCCCCAGACGATACTGAAAATAAGCAACGGGTCGAGGGGTTGAAAACCCATATGAAATTAAGCGATGTGCATTTCTCCAACTCATTCCTGCTTTAGAAAATGTTCCTGGCGAACGTAAAAAATCCAACAGCGATTTGTGACGGTACTGTTTAATAAAAAGCGGGTGAGCATTATGAAGTTTTAAGGTCGTTCGAGAAGAAGCCTTTTTAAGGATTTCTATTTCGCCAAAACGGTGATGTAAAAAAGAAGTAGGATTTTCTAGGAAAGCAAGAAGCGTAGGGCTCATCAAGTTTTTGTCCCAAACAATAGTGCGCTTCCAGTTCTTAATGCACTGAAAACGAGACGTATTGCGGAAGATTTTTTTGAGGTGATTGCGACAAATACGGGCATGCCATTTCTCTCGCAGCTCAATGATTTTTTTTTCTTCAAACGCTTCAGGAAGAGTCCATCCCCTTTCTTGGAAATAGGGGGACAGCATACCCAATATCCACTCATCTTCTGCAGAAGGGAACTGAGCAAGCAAAACTCCCAGTTCAAAAAGAACCTCTGATCTTTTAAGAGGGCGAGATAAAAAACGGAGGGTGGCGGTATCGATAATCTGTATCTCTCGGTTATGGGTTAAAAAATTGGCAAGATGAAAATCGGTTTGCACAATACCCTGTTGATGAAGCCGGGCGAGCGTTTTGAGTAAGAGAGGAAAAAGAATAGCTTTTTGAGAAAGGGGGGCTTCCCGCCAGGCTTCTTTAAATGTTTTTGCATCTTCTTTGAACGCATAAATCAAAACATACAGGGGCGTAAGCCATACCCCTTTTCCAGCCCATAAAATAGTTTGGGAAGGAATTCCACTTTCAATCAATCGACGGGTGTTGTGATATTCCTTTTGAAACGCAGCGCGCGCTTTCGGGAAGAAAATTTTAGCGAGTACTTTTTTTCCATCCCAGAGCGCCTGGCAGGTTAGGCGTTTTTTGGGCAGAGAACGCACCAGAAGCGTGCAAGTCAACTGTGTGGGGGAAGAAGGATGTAAACATTCTACCGTAAAAGGCAGAGCATTATGACAAGAAATATTCATACCCAACCGCAAAAACAGGAACCGCTGCCGTTAGGCTGTCGATTCGGTCTAAAATGCCGCCATGCCCAGGTAGCCAGTTGCCACTATCTTTAACTCCCCGCTGGCGTTTCAGTAAGCTCTCAAAGAGGTCACCTACCACCGAAAATAAAACTGTAACGAGAGATAACGCAATAAACGCGTAGATTTCTCGCTCTAAAGCAAAAAAATGGCCAAAAATAAGTGGCAGCCCCATGCTGATTAAAACCTGTATGACAAAGCCTTCCACCGTCTTCCCTGGACTAATTCTAGGCGCGAGTTTGATTCTGCCGAAACGTTTCCCGAAAAAATATGCACTCGTATCAGCCGCCCACACTAATCCGAGAACATATAAAAGAAGAAACTGACCATTGGGTTTTAAAAAGACCGTATACAACCCTATTCCAAAAGGGACTAAAACCGCTATACCAAACAACCCTTGGATCATAATTCCCTTTGAATATTTTGGGTAAAAAAGAAAAAGAGGAATGGGAATTGCCAGCCAAAACAGAACGGCAACATTCAAAATGCGGGCAGGGGACAGCAGGAAGGCCGATCCCAGAACTCCCACCAGCAACAGAGCATAAAATACCCTCGCCCCAGCCCTCTCCTTTGCAAAACCCAGTAAATTCGACCACTCCCAAGAAGCCAGTAATACAATGCCAACGATGATCCATTTGAAAGCGACAGGAGGCGTCAGAAAAAGCCAAGACAGCACCAATGGGATCAAAAAAACGGCGGTGAGAACACGGTGTTTTAGCATGCTGGGCTTTTTACCCTTTGTTCGTTGATTTTCCCATATCGCCTCTCGCGCTCCCCATAGCTCGCTAGAGCTTTTTCGAATGCCTGTTCATCAAAGTCTGGCCACATCCGATCTGTAAAATAGAGTTCCGTATAGGCGAGCTGCCACAGCAAAAAATTGCTAATTCTTTGTTCATTGCCTGTTCGAATAAACAGATCAGGCTCTGGAACATCGTTTAAAGACAAATAGTGACGAAATTCGCCAAGCGTTGGAAACTTTCTTTCGCTCATCCCTTTTTGTTCATGCGCCCACCGATCTGCAGCCTGCAAAATATCCCACTGGCCACCGTAATTAGCCGCAATACGCAGTTTTAACCCTTGATGCGCTTGTGTTTTTTCTTCTATCTCTCTCATTTGGTCTTGGAGTTTTTGGCTGAAGGCACTCCGGTTTCCAATAAATTTGATTTGAATGTTATTTTTTATAATCTGGTGGGTTTCTTGTTTAAGGGCCATCCGAAATAATTTCATCAAAAAATGAACTTCTTCCGGGGGACGTTGCCAGTTTTCGCTGCTGAACGCAAATAAAGTGAGCACCGGTATTTTTTTTTGGACACACGCCGCAACAATTTTTCGAACGGCAAGAAGCCCCGCACGGTGACCTTCTATTCGGAACTTGTTTTGCGCTTTGGCCCAACGTCCATTGCCATCGAGAATGATAGCAATGTGCTGTGGCATTTTATTCGGAATTCTAGGATCTTGTTTTATTTGAACGGAGGAAGGACGTAATCCTTCTGCTATTGCCAGATCTTCCGGAAAAGTAATTTTAATATTGTGGCGAGATCCGGGCACGACAAGGGGTTTAAGATTAGAAAGTTCAACAGCTTGGGCTTCATCCGTCACGAGAATATTATCTTCCGAAGCCTTTTTAAAAGCCTGATAGAGAATTTCAAAGCGAAACATTTGCGGGGTTAGGGCGTGCCATAACATTTGCCGGTCTAAGGTTTTAACGCTATGCCCTGTCCGGTCAATTTGTTTAAGAGTATCAATGAGCGGAACCCCCAAGAACCCACCGACAGGGTGGCTTTGGACAGCCGCAATCAACTGCGTCAGATCATGCGCGCGTAAACAGGGACGAGCCGCATCATGCGTGATAACCCAGTCTTGCCCATGCGCAACTCTTCTCAATGCGAGCATTGCATTCCATACGCTTATCGAACGATCTCGCCCACCCGCGATGACGGTAATCAAAGGGTTGTCAAGCCATTTGAAGTGATGCCAAGCTCTGTCCTTTGGAGAAAAGGCCACCACAATTTTTTGCACACCAGGCCAGGCGGTAAAAAACTCTAGGACATGTTGCAAAAGCGGTTTTCCATTTAAGAGAAGGTAAGGCTTCTGGATTTTTGTATCCATCCTAGAAGAAGAACCCGCTGCGGGAATGATAACCCAGAGGCGAGGAGATTTTTTCGGTACCATAGTATTTACTTGGGCTTGCTTATAATCTGGTAGAAAGTTTCTCCTCTACCAATCATGCCCAGTTCTTCTCGTGCTAGTTCTTCAATGGCTTCGGTCCCTTTTTTTAAACTTTCTACCTCGGCAAAGAGTTGCAGGTTTCTAAGGCGCAAGGCTTGGTTTGCAAGCCTTTTCTCTTCTAGTTTTTGATAGAGTTCTCTTACTTCAAAGAAATTGCCTTGCCCTCCCCAGAGCTTGTATTGCAACAAGAGGGCGAGTGAAAGGAGGATGATAAACGATTTCTTCATGGATGAATGGCTATGGCTTGTCGCCCCGCGTAAGGAATAGAAGGCCTAGCACCTTCAATCCGAAGGAGTTCATTATATTTTGCCGTGCGTTCCCCCCGGCAGAGAGAACCCGTTTTGATTTGTCCAGCATTCGTCGCTACGGCGAGATGGGCAATGGTGGTGTCTTCTGTTTCCCCTGAACGATGGGAAATGATGGTTCTGTATCCTGCCTTTTGCGCGATTTGAATGGTTTCCAGTGTTTCTGTGAGCGTTCCAATCTGATTCGGTTTAATGAGGATGGCATTCCCAACCCCCTCCAGAATACCCCTTTTAAGCAACTGGGGATGGGTGACAAAAATATCATCTCCTACCAGTTGGATAGTTTTTCCTAATTGCCTAGTCAATAACTGCCATCCCTTCCAGTCGGTTTCGGATAAACCATCTTCAATGCTCACAATAGGATACTGTTTAACCCATGATTCAAGCACATCAATCCATTCGGACGCAGAATAGATTTTTTGGAGAGAGGAAAGAACATATTGGCCATTTTTATAAAATTCTGAACTTGCAAGATCTAAGGCTAAAGCAACTTCATGGCCGGGCTTATAGCCTGATTGTTCGATGGCCGATACTAAAAGCTCTATGGCGAATGAATGAGAGGGGACAAGGGGTGCAAATCCACCTTCATCCCCCACCGACGTGGAAAAATTTTGCTGTTTTAAAAGTGCTTTTAAAGTGTGAAATATTTCTCCCCCCATACGGATGGCTTCTTTAAAGGTGGGTGCACCCAAAGGCACAATCATAAATTCTTGGATATCCAAATGATTGTCGGCATGAACGCCTCCATTCAAAATATTCATGAGTGGAAGTGGCAGAGAATACGGTCCGACAGGATTTAAATACTGGTAAAGCGGCAAGCCTTGCTCTTCTGCTGCTCCTTTTGCAACAGCAAGCGAAACTGCCAGAATGCTATTGGCGCCTAAACGACTTTTATTGGGCGTTCCATCGAGCGCTATCAGTTTATGGTCAATCACAGACTGACGAGTGACTTCTTGCCCGATAAGGGTAGGCAAAATAAGGTTCTGAATGGTATGAATCACTTGCTCGACCCCTTTACCATGATACCGCTTAGGATCGAGATCGCGCTTTTCAAGCGCTTCAGAAGAGCCGCAAGACGCGCCCGACGGAACGCTTGCTCTACCTACCGCACCACTTCCCACATGAACCTCTGCTTCTACTGTGGGCACCCCACGAGAATCTAAAATTTCGCGTGCGGCGATGTGGGTAATTTTAGACATGGTTTTTAAGCAAAGAATGGTATAGGGAGGTGCTTTGCCATGCCTTTTCAATGCCTTTGCGAGCGTCCCGAGCGACGTAGAATTTTTTCGGAAAAAATGCAGGATGCATTTTTAGCACACATGAGGCAGGATGCCGAATGTGTGCGGCCGGAAAAATTCTAGGAGCGCAGGGACTTTTAGCGAGCAGCAGGCAGCAGAAAATACACAGCAAACC
>JACQPQ010000010.1 GCA_016207405.1 Gammaproteobacteria bacterium
GAAGACTTGAGTCGAATTTTGAGCATTCAAGAAACCAGGACTCTATCGAAGAATTTGATGTTTAGTTACAAAAACGTCGTTTACCAAATTCAAAGAGAGACTCCAAGTTACATGATGAGAGGAGCTAAGGTTTTTGTACTGGAAGACAAACGAGGACAGATACGAGTTGAATACAAATGGAGGTTATTAGAATACCGAACGTACCACGAACAAGAAAAGGCAGCTCCCATAGCGTGTAGTAAACAAATAAACATAATGGTAGATAGACAAGTTAGGAAGCTGTTTAAGCCAAGTGCCACGCATCCTTGGCGCAAGTGGAAGTTCAATCACAATATTACTTTGGAACAGCAAGTTTAAGGAATTTTTGTATCTTCTTCAAATTTGATGGTGACAAGTAGGGTGGACAAAGCGAGCGTTTTTTTGCGAGCGGTCCACCAAGCCACCTTTGGTGGACCGCTCCCCCGCAAAAAACGCGGGGTCGCTAAGTCCACCCTACAATTTGAAGAAGATACGAATTTTTCTATTTTTATTTTTTTAGATTAAAAGCCTGTGGAGTTTGTGAAAGCGTCCTTTGGACCGGCCTGAGCCCTTCGGGACGTGTGGAAAACCTGATGGACAACACTTTCGTGTTGTCCATCAGGTTTTCCACACTCTCAGGCCTCGCTTTCACAAACTCCACAGGCTCAACAACAAATTTTAACTTATAAAAAACAAAAAAAAGCTATGCCGTCCTTTTACCAAAAGCGGACATTTCTACTTTGGAGAAAACCGGACATTTTAACTTTGGGTTGACAGGGTAGCACCAAGATTTTTTGCAGATTCTAAAATTCATGTAACTCCTTGATTTATATGGTGGGCCGTGCAGGGCTTGAACCTGCGACCCGCTGATTAAGAGTCAGCTGCTCTACCAACTGAGCTAACGGCCCAAAAGAAAATGGGGTGAGCGACGGGATTTGAACCCGCGACGGCCGGATCCACAATCCGGGGCTCTGCCAACTGAGCTACGCTCACCATGACTATTTATTGGCGCGCCCGGCAGGATTCGAACCTGCTACCCTCAGCTTAGAAGGCTGATGCTCTATCCAAGTGAGCTACGGGCGCAAAATGGTCGGGGTAGAGGGATTTGAACCCCCGACACCCTGCTCCCAAAGCAGGTGCGCTACCAGACTGCGCTATACCCCGAACAGGCTGAAATCATATGAACTCTTGCACTTCACGTCAACGAATTCGAGCCCCCTTACCCCTTGCCCCTAATCCCTAACCCCTCATACTCAATCGTCAACGGCGCGTGATCAGAAAACTGTTCCGCAGTATAAATAGACGCGCTTTTCACTTTATCTTTTAACCCTGGCGTGATGACATGATAGTCAATTCTCCACCCAATGTTCTTCTCCCGCGCACGCCCCCGATGCGACCACCAAGTATATTGTTTAGGGCTCTGATCTACCACACGAAAGGCATCCACAAGCTCCACTTCTCCAAACAGCGTATCCAACCATGCACGCTCTTCCGGTAAAAAACCAGAAGTGTGTTGGTTACCCTGCCAGTTTTCTAAGTCAATCGTTTTATGGGCGATATTCCAATCCCCACAAATAATATAGGCCTCTCCGCTATCTCGAATTTGCTTTAAGATCGGAAGATAACGCCTCATAAAATCAAATTTTTCATTCTGACGAATTTCACCACTCGTCCCAGAAGGCACATACAAAGAAGCGACTTTTAGAGCGCCCAAATCCACTTCAACATAACGGCCTTCCAGATCTGCCGTAGGCCACCCTAATCCGGTTTTGACCGCACAAGGTTTATGTCGAGTATATATCGCCGTCCCACTATAGCCTTTACGCTCTGCATCAGAAAAGAAAGCCGTATACCCTTCTGGAGAAAAAATAGGATCTTGTAGTTGAAAACACTGCGCTTTCGTTTCTTGCATGCAAACAAGATCGGCATTTTGCTTAGAAAGCCATGCAAAAAACCCTTTTTTTGCCGCAGACCGAATGCCATTCAAATTGATAGTAATTATACGCATCCTACAGTATCCTTTATTTTAATTATGCCTCACACCCAAAAAGAGTTTATCGAATTCGCCCTCGCACACCAAGTCCTTCAATTCGGAAAGTTTACACTCAAGTCCGGACGAAAGAGCCCGTTTTTTTTTAATACTGGTCTTTTCAATACAGGGAGCACCCTGGCTAAGCTCGGCACATTTTATGCAACCGCCTTAGAAGAAAGTCAGATCCCTTATGATCTCTTGTTTGGTTCTGCTTACAAAGGGATCCCCCTCGCCGCTGCAACGGCTATCGCACTTGCTGAACACTTCGGAAAATCAATTCCTTATAGCTTTAACCGAAAAGAAGCCAAAACACATGGAGAAGGCGGGGTTATGGTTGGCGCTCCATTAAAAGGACGGCTCATTATTATCGACGACGTCATTAGCGCCGGCACAACGACGCGCGAGGTGCTTCCCCTCATTAAAGCTTCTGGTGCAAAACCAGTGGGCATTCTTATTGCACTCGATAGACAAGAAAAAGGCCTTGAATCCCCCATGTCTGCCGCAGATGAAATTAAACAGTCCTATCAAATCCCTGTTATTGCGATTATTAAACTGGAACATATTTTAGAACACCTCAAGCAGCAGCCCACGCAACAGGCGGTTTATCGAGAAATACAAGCCTATCAAACACAGTATGGGTCTACCTCTTAAATCACCTTCTCAAATTAGCGCCATGAGTATTATTTTTCTTTTCCTCATTGCGGGCGCTATTCTTTTTGCGGCCTATACCGGAAAAATGGAAGCCATAACGAATGCCAGTTTCGAATCGGCAAAAGATGCAGTCACTCTATCCATTGGCATGATAGGCGTGATGGCATTTTGGTTGGGACTGGTTCGTATTTTAGAAGCGGGTGGGTTTATGGTTGCCCTCGCTCAAAAAATTAAACCCTTGATGGTTCGTTTGTTTCCCGATGTTCCTCCCAATCACCCTGCCATGAGTGCCATGATGTTAAATGTTTCCGCCAACATGTTGGGCCTTGGAAATGCGGCAACCCCTTTAGGACTTAAAGCCATGGTGGAATTGAATAAACTCAATCCTATCCCAGGAACCGCTACTAACGCGATGTGTTTGTTTTTGGCAATAATTACTTCGAGCGTCACGCTCCTTCCCTTAGGCGTTATTGGTGTTCGTTCTGCCGCCGGTTCAGTAAACCCCGCAGAGATCACTCTCCCCACGCTTATCGCAACGATTGCGAGCACTCTCGTCGGCATTTTGGTAGCACTCTGGCTGGCAAAAAGAGATCATTCCTATAAGAAACAGGTTCAAGAAATTTCAGGGGAACTTCGCTTGGAGCAAGCGAGCGGTCCACCGAGTGCGGAGTGCGAATTAAATCAGAAGTTTACAGAAGATTCTTCACACTTAGTTGGCGCGCCTTGTTCTTTTATTTCCAAAATATTTATCTGGGGAATTTGTATCGCTCTTTTTATGGCTGTTCCGTTGTATCTCACAACAACCCACGACTCTGCCGGCCAAATTTTTCAACAACTGACCACTTACTGGCTCATTCCCATCTTAATCCTCCTCGTTTTACTGTATGGGTTAGGCCGAGGCGTAAAAATTTATGAGGCCATTACCGAAGGCGCAAAACAAGGGTTTGAAGTTGCGATTCGAATCATCCCATTTTTGGTGGCTATTCTGGTGGCTGTGGGCATGTTCAGAGCTTCTGGCGCGATGGAACTTCTCGTTAGCCTCTTACAACCTATCACGGGGCTCATCGGTATGCCGGCAGAAACCTTACCCATGGCTTTGATAAGGCCCCTTTCCGGTAGCGGTGCTTTTGGGGTAATGAGTGCGTTGGTGGAAGCCGCCCCCAATTCCTATTCCGCCTTTGTTGCGAGCGTTATGCAGGGAAGCACGGACACGACGCTTTATATTCTGGCTATTTATTTTGGATCGGTAGGTATTAATACCATTCGTCATGCGTTAGTTGCGGGTCTTCTTGCAGACTTCACCGGTCTTACCCTATCCTGTTTAGCCAGTAGCTGGTTTTATGTGCCCATGTGAGCCGTTTCTTCTACTTCCTATTTCGAACGCAATGCCCTTAAAGCTCTCGGACTTTGCTGTAACGGTCTATAAATTTCCACTCGGTCGCCACACCGTAAATAAGTATCTTTAGAAACCACTTTACCAAAAATACCGACTTTTAAAGGATGTTGATGAATTTCAGGATGCTGCATGAGGATACCGGATAAAAGAATGGCATGTTCAAGAGAGGCATTATCTTCTACTTCTACTTGAATAATCGTTTGGAATTCTGCAGACAGTGCATAGGCTACTTCTACCTTCATGTTTTCATTTCCAGGATACGAGAATTTCCATATACCGTTTCGGCTCTTTGACAGAAGGCACGAACCAAATGATCTATCCAATCTTTCAAAATCAGTTGCCCCACCCACTTCAAAAGGCTGCTCTTAAAAGAAGCCTCAAGGACTAAAGTAATCTGGCATCCTTCTCGTGCAATGGGAGTGAATTGCCATACGCCCTGAAGATGATGAAAAGGCCCACTCACTAATTGCATTTCAATTTGTTTTCCCGAGATCAGAGTGTTTCGTGTTATCCATTCTTTTAGCACAGGACCCTTCTTAAACTGTACCCATACATCTTGAATATTGTCTTTTTGACGCAGCACCTTAGCATCCTGACACCCCGGTAAAAAGTCAGGATAGGTTTTAACATCGTTTACCAAGGCGTATATCAATTTAGGAGAATAGGGAACAATAGCCGATTGTTTTACAAAGAACATAAATGAGGAAATTGTCTTTTTTTATTCAACACTCCGCACGCCACATTCAGTATGATATCCTCATTTTTATGACCAAACCAAGCCAAGAGTCCTCTGCCTCCATCATCGCATTGAATCGAAAGGCCGAGCACCAATATTTTATTGAAAAACGTTTAGAGGCAGGCCTTGCCCTTTTGGGGTGGGAAGTCAAAAGCTTACGCGCGGGGCAAGGCCAAATCAGTGAAAGTTATGTCATTATCCGGAAAGGCGAAGCAGAATTATTAGGCTCTGTCATCACCCCGCTTCTTTCTGCATCCTCTCACGTGGAAAGCGAACCTGCGCGAACGCGACGGGTTCTATTGCATAGGAGGGAAATTGACCTACTGCAAGGACTCATTACTCGAAAAGGGTACACCCTCATTCCCCTTCGCCTATACTGGAAAAAAGGATTTGCAAAAATTGAACTTGGGATCGCCAAAGGTAAAAAGCAACACGATAAAAGAGCAACTTTGAAAGAAAAAGAATGGAAGCGGCACAAGGAGCGACTGAGTCGGAAGATCAGCCGTTCAAAGCCATGATTAAGGGAGCTTGACCCACCGTTCAAACCCGGTCATATTTATTACCAGGTAGGCCCACATCTGGAAAACAATCAGACCACATGCCATGCTGGATAAACTTAAGGAAATAATACTCGATTACCAAGAACTCAAACTTGAACCAGGGATTTCACGCCAACTAGAAATTAAAGAAATACCCACAAAGGCAACCGTTTGCATAGGTGTGCGTCGTAGTGGCAAATCAACTTTTATGTTTCGGATTATGCAGTTGTTTATGGGTTAAACAAAGCTTCTATAAATAGCGTTGCATCAAAGGGTTTTAAGTCTTCCCGTCCTTCCCCAATCCCGATGAACCGAACGGGAAGGTGATATTGGTTTGCTAAGGCAAATAAAATGCCTCCTTTGGCTGTTCCATCTAGTTTGGTTATGGCAAGGCTTGTGATCGGAATGGCTTTGTGAAACTCCTCCACCTGGCGGAGTGCGTTTTGGCCTGTCGTCGCATCTAGCACTAGCATGGTTTCATGCGGAAGAGAAGGGTCGCACTTTGCTAACACGCGTTTGATTTTTTTAAGTTCTTCCATCAAATGGCTTTGGGTATGTAGGCGACCTGCCGTATCGGCTATCAGTACATCCAGACCCCTCGCACGCGAGGCTTGAAGCGCATCGTATATCACCGCAGCACTGTCTGCGCCAGGGCTTTGAGCGATGACGGAAATATTATGACGGTTGCCCCAACTTTGAAGTTGAGGGATGGCGGCAGCACGGAAGGTATCCCCTGCTGCGAGCAAGACCTTTTTGCCTGCCGCTTGAAGCGAATAAGCCAGTTTGCCAATCGTGGTTGTTTTTCCTGAACCATTGACACCGACGACTAAAATCACAGCAGGCTTCGGAAAATCATCCACGATGAGTGGGCGCGCACAGGGTTCCAAAATTAAAGTCAGCTCTTTTTTAAGCGCGGAAAACAACAAGTCCGAATCTTTAAGATTTTCACGCGCGACAGTTTCCGCAAGCCTCCCTAAAAGATATTCGGTCGTTTTAGGCCCCAGATCGGCAGTCAGCAAAAGCGTTTGGATGGCTTCTTGCCAATGGGGATCTATTTCTTTCTTCCCCAGAAACAAACGCGCTAACCCAGAAGTAAAGCGCGCCCGTGTTTTAGAAAGACTTGTTTTTAACCGGTCAAGTAGTGTCATGAAACATACGCCCTGCTTTAAAAGGATGGTTGTGGGCGTGAAGGATATCACAAACGGGAAGTATTCGTTTGCCAGGCAATTGAAGATGAGTGAGCTGCAAGAAACCTTCACCACACGCGACAACAATACCGCCTGAGGTTGCTTCGCCAATCATGCCTGGAGGATGAACAGCACTCGGCATAGAAAATAATTTTGCTTCCCAAATTCGGATAGAAGTTCCTTCTAGATACGTATAAGCAACAGGCCATGGATTAAACGCTCGAATTTTGCGTTCTAAGGTTGCAGCTGGAAGGCGCCAGGCTATAAGCCCTTCCGTTTTTTGAATTTTAGGCGCAGTGTTGGCAAGCGTTTCATCTTGAGGAGAGGGCATAAATAAGGAACTGCCGAGTTTAGAAACAACAGAAAGCAAGGCTTCGGCACCTATTTCCGCTAGAGTGTCGTGGAGTGAGGCAGCCGTATCCGCCGAAGTTATTGGGGTTTTTGCTTGAAGCCACACGGGCCCCGCATCCAAGCGCTCTGTCATTTGGAGGATAGACACGCCGGTTTCAGAATCACCTGATTCGATCGCACGCTGTATAGGAGCGGCTCCTCGCCACCGAGGGAGGAGTGATGCATGAACATTTAAGCAGCCATAACGAGGCAAATGCAAAAGCCAAGGAGGAAGTAGAAGGCCATAGGAAATGACAATCATCACATCGAGCTTGAGCGCTTTAAGTTCTGAGATCAGCGTTTGTTCTTTTAAGGAGCTAGGCTGATAAAGAAGAAAGTTATTTTGCTTTGCAAATTGGGCGACTGGACTTTCATTTATTTTTTGCCCACGTCCTTGGGGTTTATTCGGCTGAGTGATCACCGCACACAGCGAATGCTGTGAGGTTTGAAGCGCCTTTAAAGCTGGAAGTCCAAAAGCAGACGTCCCTGCAAAGAGAATTCGAAGAGAAGAACGGGTTTTATCGCCTAAATCATTCACTAAAGAAACTGTCGGTGGTTGAAGACGTCTTGCAAACGTGGCTGTAAAACTTACGGAATATTTTATAGGAAGTATGGCGGATAATAAATGAAATCATTTGAATGGTCCATACCAAAATGGTAGCTACGGGTGGGATCGAACCACCGACCTTGGCATTATGAGTGCCACGCTCTAACCAACTGAGCTACGTAGCCAGATGATAATTATTGCTGTCGGAGTGTGGATATTTTTATTTTTTTTGTCAAGATTTAAGGGAGGAAGTGCGCGACCCGAGATGACGCCTCGTGTATTTTTAAATGTGCTGAATAGCCACTTACAATTTCAATAAAAATTCAAAGATTTCTGTCCCATCCTTTTCTTCATAAAAACGCACCATTTTTTCATTAAAAGCTTGCTTCTCTCTCGCAGGAATGCTGATGGCATTAAGGCCATGGATGAGTAAAACCCCATTCATCATCAGCCTAGAAGTGCGTTTATTTCCATCATAAAAAAATTGGTGCAACGCGCCAAACAGAAAAAATGCCAACCCTTGTTCCAGGGGGTTTTTTAGAGTTAACAAATGCTGAAGCCCCTCTTTAAAACGCATTTCTAACTGTTGGAAATGCGGGGGTTGATGTGAAGTACCTGCAATAAGAACGGCACCATCCCTAAAAATGCCCCAGGTAAGCCCCTCTTCTTTTGCAACGATCGCGTTGAGTTCACAAAAGATTTTTTTGTTGAGAACGAACTGTTGGTTTTGGACGAGGGTTAAAAGATAGTTCCAACTTTCAGCTTGGTTCAATACTTGTTGCTCGTCGCTTAGCTTATGCCCCCCTACCGTAATCCCATCGAGTAAAGTCTTAACTTCTGGAAAAGTAAAGGGATTGTCCTCTAGCATAGTGGTATCCCACACAAACTCTGGAAAGAGCTTCCTCACCCGGAAGCAAACACGCCGAACATCCATAGCGAGCGGAGTTTTCGGGATAATGGTTGGATCCCAAGAAAAACCGAGCCGTTTCTGATTATTCATCGAAAGCCTTTTTGCTACAGTAACCAAAGGATGATATAAAAAACGATAGTTGTCCACACACTAAAAGCATGAACATTCCTGAAGATGAAGCCGCTCTCATAAAAAGAGCCTTGTGCTTGGCAGGCCGTACTCTGGGAGAGATTGCACAAGAACTTCACTTGCCTGTTCCAAAAAACATAACTCACGCCAAAGGGTGGACAGGCCAACTCATTGAGAAAATCCTGGGCGCATCTGCCGGTTCGCTTGCTGAACCTGATTTTCCTCACCTCGGCATTGAGCTGAAAACTTTACCCATTTCATCCATGGGGGTCGTCAGCGAAACGACTTATGTTTGTATCGTCCCTTTGTCTGAAATGAACCAGGCCACATGGAAAACTTCCATTGTCTACGCCAAGCTTGCTCATGTTTTATGGGTTCCTATTGATATAACCTCCCCAACACTTTTTCACAGAAGAATCGGGACTCCTCTTCTGTGTGATCTTCCAGAAAACGATGAAGCCCTGTTACAAAAAGATTGGGAAGAATTTGCAGAACTCATCTCTCTTGGAAAAATAGAGAGCATTACGGCCCACCAGGGAACGGTTCTTCAAATACGGCCTAAAGCCGCTCATTCACGCATCAAAACTGCAGGCATCGGTCCCCTGGGTGAACCTATCCAAACCCTCCCGCGGGGATTTTACCTTCGAAAATGTTTTACCCAGAAAATTATCAAACGGTATTTTGTCGTTTAGAGTCGCTCGCCTACAGCAAAACCTCTGCTAGCGTATAAAAAACCGCTGTTAGCAAAACACCACTGGCAATAACTCCGGGAATAGTTGTTAAAGGCCCCAATTTTCCTTTGAGAGCATTCCATTCAAGGAGTAGCAAGATAAGAGCAACTAAGACCGCAAAAACACCCAAGCGACTTTCTGATCTTACCGGCATTCCAAAATGGCTGGCAGCACCCATAAAAAACAACATCGGTAGTGAAAAAAGCATATTGGTCCGAGAAGCCAATCCTGCTTTGGCTTGCGCTTTAGCTGCGAAAGGTGCAGAAGCAATGACGATTTTTTGATTGGGCCAAATCACAAGCCAAACATTTAGAAACATTAAAGTTCCTAACACGGCACCCAATGCGATAGTGATACCCCAAGAAGATGTCCAAATTTCAAGGCCAGCGACTCCCATACGCATCCAAAGAATCGCCGCTCCTGAAAGAAACGTCACCATGGCACCCCAGCGAAACCACCACAACGCTCTTGGGACAAGTTTGGCAATGGCGGCGGATTTTACGTCACTCCCCGCTTCTTTAAACCATTCTCCTTGGACAAGATTAAAATAGTATAAAAGTCCAATCCAGGTGATCCCCGCTAAGAAGTGGACCCATCGCAATAAAAACTCAACCCCATAAGATGAAAATAATAGAATGTCCATAAATGTGTTCTCCTATTTAATTGGTGGACCGCTCGCTGACGCTCGCTTTGTCCACCCTACAAAAAACTCCTAAATCCTAAATTCTATCCCCCACCCATTCCGGCAGCGCCTTTGGTCTGCCCAGAAAATAACCCTGTACGAGATTTATGCCTATCGACTGAATCAGTTTCAGTTCCTCGTTCGTCTCAACCCCTTCTACAATAATGCCAGCTCGAGCATACTGGCGTAAACCTTCGACCATATGCTTTAAAAACTCCTTGAATTCTTTCGATGCAACCGCCTGCAACATCACAGACCGGTCTATTTTAATGTAGTCTGGCACGAGCTTAGCCAGAAAAGGGAAAGAAACAAAACCTGCTCCAAAATCATCAATGACAAATTGATAGCCTTGCGCTCGCCATGCCTCAACTACAGCGAGATTCTCTTTTATCTTCTCTATACTCTCCAACTCGGAAATCTCCAACAACACTTCCATGTGTGAGGGTTTTAGCACTTCTTTAAGATAGTTCAGTAAATTAAAATCCACATTGAGGAAAAGCTTTTCCACGCTTCGTTCCACTGCTATTTTAAGTTGCTGTTTAAAACAATAAGACTTCAGCTCATGCAATTGGCCAATGGCATCATACTGCTTAAATAACTCAAGAATAGAGAGTTTCCCGGTTGCATCGCGTCCCAAGGCTTCATACCCTAAGATTTGGTCGGACCGTGTGTCCCAAATAGGCTGGAACACCATCGTAACAGACCTCTCATCGAGCTTATATTCCTCGTCTCCAATATGAAAATGACTACTGGTTTTTTTGGCAAAATACAGTGCTCGGTCGGCTACCTGAACTAGAGTCTCGAGGCTATTCCCATGATCAGGGTAGAAGGCTGTCCCAATGGAGAGGTCAATCACAACATCCGCTCCATCATTGACGCTACGCACTTTTTTTCGGATCCGGTCGGCAACGCCCAAAAGGCCACCACTCGGGGTATCCAACAAAAGAACAATGAACTCATCCCCTCCCCAACGGAACACCAAATCTATTTCTCTAAGCGCTTCTTTTAGATTCTTCGCAACCGATTTTAATATTTCATCGCCGACCGGGTGCCCAAAGGTATCATTGACCAGCTTAAAGCGGTCAAGGTCACACAACAAAATGGCGAACGGACGTCCACTTCGTTTTACCCGAGTTATCTCTTCAGTACATCGTTGGGTAAAATATCGGCGGTTGTAAAGTCCCGTTAAGGGATCATGAATGGCTTGTTCTGCTAATACTGCTTGCAATTTCTTACGCTCAGAAACTTCAGATTCTAGGGTTTGATTGGTTTCAATTAGTTTAGCCTCCTGCTCTCGCAAGGCTTGATTGGATGCTGTCACAGACTTTTTCCATCGCATTAAAGTAAGCACCCAAAATAGCAACAAGAAAACAACAGAAAAACTTGCAATAAAGAATAAACGGAGGGCGTTTTCTTGTGATGCAGAGAACACTTCTTCCGCCTTCTTTTTCAGTGAACGGATAAAGAGTGCAAGGCCATTCGCATACTGCGCTTTCTGGTCTTTATATTCTTCACTTAACAAAAGAACGTTAGCTTCCGCCGCATTGCCACTCCCAATTAACGAAAAAATAAACTCTTCTATTTCAATGGCTTTAAGGTGAGCCGCATCGACCGCTATCAGTTCTTTTTTGCTCTCGGGTGCAAACTCTATCGCCTCGAGAATGGCCGAATCTAATTTTGGCTTTATCGTGTGATAGCGTTCTTCCCACATTCGATTTTGGGTGGCTGCTGCAAGATGCACGGCCATGCTTAATTCCTTCTCTAAAGAAAGAATGCTTCCCCACAATTCTTGAAGTTTAAAATCCAACTGACGAGATGCTTGAAGCATTTGGTAAGCATCATAGGTACGATAAGCCACTCCAATAAATAGGATAACCAATAAACCCATCAAAACCATTAAAAAGTTAAACGGAAAACGGATTACAGGGGGTTTTGAAGGATTCATGGGCGCCCCAAAGCGAGTTTTAATTCTTTATCCATCTCTGTCATCCATTGATTTATCATAGACCAATACGCCTTCTTAAGAGCAGGATCGAGAACCTCTCCTTTATAGGGCGTCGCTCTAACCAGCGTGAGAACTATGGTTCGAAATTTCCTTTTTATTCCTTGATCAGAGGCAAAATGGTTTCCCTGAATAAATGGCGAGAGCAAAAGATAACTTAAATAGGCGGCTTGCATTTTTGCTTTAGCCTGTTCAATGTCAAAGTTTTCTTCCCCTCCTTCTAATGCAACGCTTATCAGATCTTTAATATCCAGGTAGATTAGAGCTTGTAAAACCTTCTCGACTGCGACGCGATCTTTTTTATTTAAAGCGAACACTAATTCTTTTTCGATATCAACCTTATATTTTTCTTTGAAGGCCTGGGTTACAGGTGTTAAAAACAAGGCATAACTTTTTACTTTATCGAACTCTTGGGCTTGAGCAAAAGTAAGGAGGGATTTATAAATTTCTTGCGGCGAGTGGGAAAGGTTGTTTCGATAGGGTTGTGGGCTGGCCGAAAACGAAATGCAGAATAAAGCTATAGTGAGAAGGGGTAAGGGAAAAGGGAAAAGGGAAAAGGAGGCAGAAGAAAGCCGGTTTCGCCCTCCCTTATCCCTTGCCCCTTTTCCCTTATCCCTTTCCACTTATCCCTTTCCCCTTCGCCCTTTCCTAAAAATCCGCTACCGCATTCAGAAGAAATCCATTATCTTGCCTCTCTGAACGTTCTTCCCCATTCCACTGCCATTCTGCACCCAGCTTAAAGTGAGGGTATGGAGAATAATGAAATGCTGCAGAAAAACGCTGTCGCTTTCCAAACGTATTGGTAGAATCGCCCGGATCTAAAAAGTCATAGCGAACCGCGGGTTCCAAGAAATAAAGCCACGGCTTGTCAAAGATTTTTTTGTAAGAAGCTTGAAGATAATAACTGTATGAATCCCGCTGTGTTGAAGTTGTGAGGTCAATGGTGCGTTTCACCCATTGTCCTCTCACATTAAACTTCTTAAGATAAACATTCCCATCTACTCCATACAAAGAAAAGTTCAGTTCTGGATTATTGCTGTTAGAATATCGTCCTTTTGCAAAAGAAATGCCAATACTTCCCATCTCTTCTAAAACAGGCACACTTAGGCGCCCCACAACAGTGCGGTTAAAATTATTATCATGATTTTGAAGGGCATCTTTTGTACCCCCCGTATCAGGATTAGCCCCTGTTCCTACCTCTAAGATTTCGGGAATAGCATCTGTATCTTCAGAATCTTCCTTCTCGTTTGGCCCGTTGATCACAGCCACTTCATAATTCACCTTTAAGGCGTTCACTGGAAGATTCAAGCCTCCATACACTTGTATTCCCGCGTCTACCCATTCATCGAAGAGAAGATTGCGTGCCATAAGAGGCCTGGTCACCAGCTTGCGAATGGGGAAAGGGTATTCTCGTAACTCATATCCAAAAGGAACATAAAATTTGCCTAATCGAAAATTTAGAGCATCTAACAAATTCCACTCTATATAAGCCTAAGCCCTATCCACTCTAATTTCTTCTCCACCATGCTCATATTCAATTTCTCCAAAAACAGTGAGATTTTTCCTCAGTTGAGCAATGGCGTTAAAAACAAAGTAATGTTGATCAAAACCAGAATCCCCTCGGTCATTTTCTTCTCCGTCCTTTTCAAAATCAGAGTACATTACGTGCAGGTACCCATGAAACTCGGCAAATGTCTCTGGACTACCATAGTGTAATTGAGGAATGACATTCGGATCGGGAGTCCCATCCCATTCATAGACGGCCCAACTATTTCCACCCCAAAAAAAACTTAAGAAGAAAAGGGTTATTCTGAGTATTTTTCTGAACACCTTCATAGGCCAACCTCCTTGTTTGAAATGAGGGTTAAAGGCAGAAGAGCGCCGGTTTCGCCATTCTTTATCTCTTATCCCTTTTTAGCATTTTACCAGTTTCGTATAATCCATCTCGCCTTGTCAACCACCCGGTTTTTTGCTGGCCCCTAACCCAAAACCGCAAGTCCCATGGCCAAACCTGCCTTTCTGAGGGCTTCATCGTGTGTGCATAAAACAAGTTTTTTGTTTGCCCTTTCTTGATAGAGAAGACAGGTTGAAAGATGAATGGCGTCCAGATGACCTCGCAATCGGTATCGATCCATGGTTCGGAGTGTCTCCACTCGTATCAGCTCGCTTGAAACAGCGTATGAAATCCGCCTAAATTCTGAAAGCTGGTTTTTCTCATTCAATACAAAACGCAAAAGGACTGACGAATCCACGTAAGCCAACACTTTAGCGAGCCCCCCGTTCTTCTAGAAGCAGTGCAAGCGAATGGATACCGCGCTGTTTTAGAGCGGGCGGAATTTTGAGGGTTGTGATTGTTTTTGCAAAGCTACCCCTTGGTTTGGTTGAAGCGAGCGTTTGGATTTCTTCTATCTGTACTATTTTTGCAACTGGCATTTTATGGTCAAGCACAATCACTTCTTCACCCGCACGTACGGTACGAAGATACTTTGAAAAGTGTGTCTTTAAGGTTGCGATGTTGACTGTGATGATATGTTCCATAAATGACCTCTATATGACTACATTATAGCCTTACCTTATTAAGTAGGTTGGATTCAAGCGCAGCGCTTAAATCCAACCTACACCTTTTACTACTTCTGTCGCATTAAAATATAAGAAAAAATGTTCGCTAGCAAAAAACCGCAGGGGAAACACCGAATCTCTTTGCTAAGCATTTGACTTGTTCGATGGTGAGATGGCGTTCGCCAGAAAGAATTTTTGACACTAAAGATTGAGAGCCAATTTCTGGAAGTTCACTTTGCTTTAAACCATGTTCTTCCATCAAATGTTGTAGAACTTCTATAGGAGTCGTTCTTTGAGCCAGATGCTTTTTCCTCTCATAAACATCTATGTGGCTAGCAACCAGTATTAATAAACTAGAAATGTGTGAGTTTTTATTGCGAATGGCACTCTCCATCAGCACATTTAAAAAAGCAATCTGCTTTTGATATTCCTGTTCATTGCGTGGCAGTGCAGCATAAGGTTCTAGCATTTTCCAATGCAGAAGGGTTTGTTTTGCTAATACATGTGTATTCATATTCGCCCTGCTTTAAGATTTTCCCTATTCTTTTTCATGTCATATTCAGCGTGGGTCCATAAAACCCTGATTAAAACCACCCTTGCTTCCCCATAGTTTATTTTTGTAACTAAACGATATTTGTTTCCGGCAATATTAATATTAAAGATAGTATAAATATGATGAACCAAATCCACGCTTGGAAATGTTTTGCGTAAATGTGAAAAACTTGCAAACTCAGTTTCCTCTAAAATTTTTAACCATACATCCAAAGCCTTCCCACTCCGAGAGTGTTTCTTTCTAAATTCAAACAAAATTAACTTCCCTGTTACTATCATAAAAGCATGATATGACTAATTGTCATATTTGTCAATCGAGCCCCAGAGTCAGCACATCACATCTATGATTTTAATTGTCGGATTCGCAGCTAGCGCTTGAATCCGACATTTCCTCTAAATTCCAACCAGCCGTTTCCACTCACTCACCAAGTAAAACGGAAGAGATAAAATCTTCCCATCAAAAGATAATGGATGTTCAGAAATGCGGATCCCAATGGCCCTAGGACACTCTTGAATTTCATCGAGAAAAAGCAACGTCTCTTCAGGAATGATTTTTTGATGATTGAAAAGACAAATTTTTTCTAAAATTTCTTGTGGAACTAAGGAATCGAAACAAGAACAAAATTCAGGTTGAAATTCAAAATTAATAGTTATCAGCGTTTTAAAATGCGCTCGTGCAAAAGCTTCGATTAAAAAAGTTTTGCCCACCTGTCGAGCCCCCCGAATCAACAAGGGAATACGAACAGGGCTTTTATGCCACTCTAAAAGTGCTTGTTCTAATGTACGCTGCATATTGCCTATTAAAATTAACAAAAAATATGTTATTTTATAGGATATATGAGACAAAAAATGGGGAAAAACAAGTCTCCCTCCCTCTATTTCCAAAGGGGAAGTTGATGGTAATCAATACTCGGAATTTTTCTACTCCTCGCATAACATGGATTACTCTGGAAGAGTTTTTGAAGTCTTACAGAAATTCCCGTTCTCTACACGGACGTGAGAATACCAAGGGTTTCTTGGTAAAGAATATATTTTTGCAAACTTTTTCGTCGTCCCGCGCCTTGACCGCGGGGCGACGGATGAGCGGGAATTGCTGAACAACTTCAAGAGTTACAGGCACACCATCCAGATCATGTGGTACGACGTAGGGCATTAATTCTGATCTTAAAAACCCAAGCAGTCCCCCACCACAAAATTGCCCAAGCGTGCTTTGACATCAAGAAACGTACTGGAGTGTCCATTGAAAACACGCAGACGAGCAGGAATTTTAACTCCGCCACTCTGTGGATCGTATACCCATGGCATAGGTACCAAATTAGCATGGTCTACCTTTTAAGAAAACCTCAAATTATGCCCGCACGCAGTATAAATCCTAAATCCTAAATCCTTCTTTCAAGGCATCCGCAGACTCTTGTGGCACGCGAGACAAAAGGGGTTTAAACGGATGAATAAGGTGTTCCCCTAAAGGCGCCTTCCGGTCCTCCCATCGATTTATGTGCGCATTCAAAAACGTTTCAACCTCAGAAACGAAAGCCGGCAACACCGGTTTCAAATAAAAAGTAATCAACCGAAAGAGTTCTATGCTTAAACTGCAAATGCCATGGACTCTTTCAAGTTGTTCCTTATCCTTAACGAGTTTCCAAGGTTTTTCTTGGTCAATCCATTGATTCACTTCATCTGCTGCCTGCATGATAATGCGAATAGCTTTTTGATATTCTCGCCTCTCATAACCACGTGCAATATCTTCCCCTTTTGCAAGCATTGCTTCAAACCTTTGGGGTTCAAAAAGAGCACCACAAAGCCGCCCCTCAAAATACTGGTGTATAAAATGGGAAGACCGGCTCGCAATATTGACCACTTTTCCTACCAAATCGGCATTCACTTTCTGGCAGAAATCCTTCACGTTGAAATCGACTTCTGTCACTTTGCTCGTCAACTTGCTCGCAAAATAATATCGAAGATATTCTGGGTTTAAATGATCAAGATAATCCCGCGCTCGAATAAAGGTTCCTTTCGATTTAGACATTTTCTCGCCATTGACCGTGACAAACCCATGCACAAATATGTTTGTTGGCGTACGCAGCCCAAATGCTTTCAATAAGGCTGGCCAAAACAGCGCGTGAAAATAAGTAATATCTTTACCAATAAAATGATACAGCTCTGCTTGACTCTCGCTTCCCCAAAAATCTTCTACCCTGAATTGTTTGGTTTGGTCACACAGATCTTGAAAACTCGACAGGTAACCCATCGGTGCATCCAACCAGACATAAAAATATTGGGAAGGCCGATCTGGAATACCAAATCCAAAATAAGGGGCGTCTCGCGTAATATCCCAATCTCGTAAACCTTCTTTAAACCATTCCTGGAGTTTGTGAACGACTTCCAGTTGTAAATCTTTTCCCATCCATTCTTTTAAAAATGGTGCAAAGTCACTCAACTTAAAAAATATATGTTCGGTACTTTTTAGAATGGGCGCATGATCGGACAAAATGGAAACGGGGTTAACGAGCCGTGTTGAAGCATAAGCAGAACCACACTCCTCACAACTGTCCCCATACTGAGAAGATGCATGACATATCGGGCACTCGCCTTTTATGAATCGGTCGGGTAAAAATATATTTTTTATAGGGTCATAAAACTGTTCAATAGGCTTAATAACCAAATGCCCTTGGTTTTTTAAATGCTGATACAAGGTTTCTACCCATTGTCGATTCTTTTCTGAATGTGTTGTTCCATAATAGTCAAATTGAATACCAAAATCTTTACAATCCTGTTGATGCTCTCTCCGAACTTGTGCGATTAAATCCTCTGGTGAAATCCCTTGTTTTTCGGCATAGACCATAATGGGTGTACCATGCGCATCATCTGCGGAGATATAAATACATTCATGGCCCATCAACTTCTGAAAACGAACCCAAATATCCGTTTGAACCATTTCTAAAATATGCCCAAGATGAATGGGACCATTCGCATAGGGCAAGGCACTGGTGACTAAAATTTTACGCATATTTGACTCTCAATCGCCCATTCCTCACTCCACACTGTCGAATGCCATTTCGTCGGATTCTGCGCTTACGCTTGAATCCGCCCTACAAAACTATTCCTAACTTAATCCTAAATCCTCATTCGGAGGCATTCCAACGCCATGAAGTCCACAGTCCACATGCACGATCTCCCCTGTAATACCAGAAGCCCAGTCCGAACATAAAAAGGCAGCTGCATAGCCTACTTCTTCTAAAGTGACATTGCGCTGTAAAGGAGAAGTCTTTTCGCTATAAGCTAACATTTTACGAAAGCTCCCCACACCGACTGCTGCGAGCGTTTTAAGTGGCCCTGCTGAAATGGCGTTCACCCGAATTCCCTTTAACCCCAAACTCATTGCCATATAGCGGACATTCGCTTCTAAGCTCGCTTTAGCTAAGCCCATAACGTTGTAACTTGGAAAGGCGCGCTCGGAACCCATGTAAGTTAAAGTTAATAAAGAGGCTCTGCGACCTTCCATTAACTTAAGGCCTGCTTTTGCAAGTGCAGAGAAACTATAAGAACTCACATCATGCGCCACGCGAAATCCTTCTCGGGTCACTGAGGCAATATAATCTCCCCCTAGCTCTCCAGGGGGAGCAAAGGCGACCGAATGGACGAGAATATCTATGCCATCCCACACCCTGCCTATCTCTTGAAATAGAGTGTGGATAGAATCATCCCTTGCAACATCACAGGGAAATACGCCAGATGCCTTCCACTTTTCCCCCATTTCTTCTACACGAGATTTAAATCTATCGTTTTGATAAGTGAGGATAAGCTCTGCTCCTTGGCTCTCCATAACTTGTGCAATACCTGATGCAATGGAACGATGGCTTGCAATTCCTACGATTAACGCACGTTTACCGGATAAAAGTTTTAGCATAGTTTTTTGCCCTCACCCCGCATTCTGCACTCCCCTTCTTCCCCATTCAAAACAAGAAGAGTATATTTTGGTAAATGATAAGGAATAATGAAAATGGACAA
Organism: Gammaproteobacteria bacterium; assembly: GCA_016207405.1. Classification (GTDB taxonomy): domain Bacteria; phylum Pseudomonadota; class Gammaproteobacteria; order JACQPQ01; family JACQPQ01; genus JACQPQ01. The sequence goes on from JACQPQ010000010.1 coordinate 19,070, forward strand.
TTATCTTGAACGACACTGGCAAACCAGTCAACCTGAACTGCATAAGAAAATTAGAGAGCTCCTTCAGTCGGTGGGTGGTATACACACCGAAAACACCCCTCTCTACGAAGAAATGCTGGGAACTATCGTTCATTTTATTCAACAAGATGGTGAACGATGGGACGTCAAAATTATCAATCATACGCTTAGAGAGTTAGAAAAAGCCTTTACAACCCTCCGAGCATTCCGACGTCGCCGAAAAGTTACGATTTATGGTTCTGCTAGAATTCAGCCTGAAAGCCCTGAATACCACTTAGCTGTGGAGTTAGGGCACAAGCTTGCCGAACATGACTTTATGGTCATCACGGGTGCTGGCAATGGCATCATGCGTGCCGCACACGAAGGCGCAGGTCGCGGTAACAGCTTGGGGTTTAATATCAGCTTACCTTTTGAGCAAGAAGTCAATCCTGTCATCGCAGACAGCGAAGGGTTACTCAATTTTAGATTCTTCTTTACTCGTAAGCTCTTTTTTGTAAAGGAGGCCGATGCTTTGGTGTTGTTTCCGGGTGGTTTTGGCACTTTAGATGAAGCTTTTGAGCTCCTCACGCTGGTTCAAACCGGGAAAAGCCCCATTGTTCCTGTTGTTTTAATGGATGTTCCGAATGGGCGCTATTGGACAGCATGGAAACGGTTTATAGAAGATAGCTTATTAGCAAATCACTATATTGATCCCGAAGACATTCACTTATTTGAATATACGACGAGTCCGGAATCGGCCATTCAGATTATTAGAACCTTTTATCGAAACTACCATTCTTTAAGGTGGGTGGGTAAGGAATTACGGTTACGTCTTAACCGGCCTTTGCCAAAAGAAGCCTTGTCGACGCTCCATCAACAATTTGGCCACGTCTTGACCCAAGGACAATTTACGGAAGCGCCTCCCCATAAGGATGAAGAAGACGAGCCGGAGCTCACCCACTTAACTCGCCTCGCTTTTCACTTCAATGCCACAGACTATGGGCAGCTTCGTAGAATTATTAACTTTGTCAATGCTTATTAATTTGCAACTATTCAGCACAATCGACAAATACGCACCTGAGAGGGGGGGGTGCTTATCAGCCTATTATATGTAAGAAAAATCTATGAACGGGCTTAAATTTATTGTAAAAATCAGCCCATTTCAGTAAAACATCAATTAAACAGACTAAAAAATGAACTTAGATTGTTTGATTGATCGAACTCAAGAAATAACGCAGTTACAAAGTTTTCTAGAAAACTCGATGCCATTGATTGCAGTTATTTATGGTTGAAGGCGGGTTGGAAAAAGCCAACTGATTCGACAGGTGTAATGGGTTATTGATTTTTCAACGTAATTTCCCTTCTCGGATATGGCAGGATAATCCCGTGCTCTCGGAAAGCCTTATGAACAGCAAAATTGAGTTCAGATAAGACTTGCAATCTTTGATCGACATTATAGATAAAAGCACGAAGCTCCATATTGAGTGCAAATTCTCCAAATCCTAAAAAAAAGACGAGTGGAGGAGTCGCGGCAGCGTCTTGGATGACCGCAGGATGTGCGCTTGCTACATCCAGTAACACTTTCTTGACAAGTTCCACATCGCAATTCATGTCCACATTAACCACAATACGCACACGGCCAAAATTATCTTTTAACATGTAGTTGGTCACGTGTTCCGTCATCAACTCGGCATTGGGAACAATCACATCTGACCGGTCAAACGCTTGTATAATGGTTGAACGAAATCCGATTTTCTTAACATATCCTTCCGTTTTACCCACCATTTTACCCACCGTAATCCAATCCCCCGTTTTAATGGGCCTTTCCAATAAAAGGATAAGACCCGAAACAAAATTATTGACGATATTCTGTAGGCCAATGCCAATACCCAGGGACAAGGCCCCTGCAATAATGGCGAGATCAGTGAAGTCCACCCCAGCAATTAAAAGACCAAACAAAATAGCAAGGGTAAAACCCACATAAGTCGTAACGGCAACTGTTGCTTCTGTATACCCTTGATCAGCGCCTGAGCGCGCAAGCCACCGGCTCATCACCTTGTCGCGCACAAAACGAAACACAATTAAGAGGACGGTAAAGGCGACAATCCCAAAAATAATCTTGAGGGGCGACAGCATAAAATCCCCAATCTGAAAACCTTTCATCACCATATCCAATGTGGGTTGCAACTCGCTTTGAGTCCCCCCCCATAGAATAAATAAACCTAGGATAAACCCAGCCCATAGAAACAATTGGAAGATAAGGTACAGCCAATAAATAGCCGGTTCTTTTTCATGCGGCTTTAATCCCAAACCATGACGAAGATAAATTTGCAACTGCCCTTTACCTTCTATAAACCCCATAAATAAATCTTTCATGAGGTTACGAACTAATCCGAAAAAAAATAGGAGCACCAGCGTTTGAAAAAGATTCAACAAAAATGCTTCCGCTAAGTTACGGTAACCTAATAGTTCTGCAGCGAGGTTAAGTACCAAGGCACAAATAAACAAACCTTGAACGATGCGCTGAAACGGTGTGAAGACAAACAGATGTCCAACCGCCCACAAAAGCCATAAAAGAATAGCCATGAGGAGCACCAAAACCATATCTTGCGCAAAAAATAGGATTTCAATAGATGGGTTTTGTGCAATAAGAACCATAAAAAATAGATAACCGGCAAGCAACATCCACGCTAAGATTTTTAGAGACTGACTCATTCTCTTGGCCACGACTTGCGATAGGCGCACGAGTGGCATTTCGCCTTCTAAATGGGGTGAGAATAAAATGGAATTGACCAATAGAAGGCCTGTAAATGCCAAAACGCCGTAACTCATAACCGCTAAAAAGGGTACGGTATAGGCGACTTGGCTCTTAAAAAACAAGAAAACCGAAAGCATTCCCAGAACAAAGAGAGGCCTGGCGTATTTCATCAAAGCACTCAAGATTGCTTTAAGAAATTTATCTATAAAAACCTTTTCCTCACACTTGGAACTCCAGGATTTAAATTGAAATCTTAAAAAAGTTCCCAAAATAAAACTCAATAATACGATAAGAGCTAGCCATCCTAGATCAGAAAAATCGAATAAAAACACCCCGCTTTTTTCCATAAAGAGGTCAAAGTCGGTAAACCACTCACGGGGAGGCGGCATCCGTTCTATGATCTGCCAGACATTAGGGCCTGCCAAAACTAAACGACTGGTTTTCTGTTCGGCAAGGCGTATCGTAATTTTTTTCTGGATGTCTTGGCTTTGAACGGCTAACAACTTGCATTCAGAGAGACGGTTCGAAAGGCGAGTATATTCTTGATCTAGCCGTTTTCTTTCTTTTAAAATTTCAGTGGACTCTTTTCGACTAGGGGGACCTAAAGTCGTTACAGAAGTTTGAATGTTGGTCAATTCCAGCTCGGTGTCCTTGACACATTCTGCAGATTTTCTTTGAAGTTCGGAGAGCTGCAACGCAACCTCTTTTAACCCACGTTCAGAAAGTCTGGAAATATTTTGCTCAACACCCTTCACCTTTTGGAAAGCTTTAGCAGAATCAAAGGGCGTAGGCGCATTGGCCAAAAGAGGAGGAGAAGCCGCGAGGAGCAAAAATAAGAATAGGAAAAGTTCTTTTAAAGACGTCATGTATTAAGTGTATTCGAATCAAGAGGGAGTTGCCTAATGATTCAGCTCACACAACAAGAAATATTCCACAGGCAGTAACCATACCCCATCATTTTTTTTAAAGTGGTGTTTGGTGATCAGTAATGGATGATAGGAGGGTATGCATAAGTGCTTATAGTCATCAGGAACCACTCTATTTTGGTATTTTACTTCTATTAAATAAGTGTTGCTGGCCCCATGTTCAAGAACAAAATCAATTTCATTTTCGCCTTTGTAGAAATAAACCTTATTAGCATTTGATGACAGTTTCAATGCAACCAGGTTTTCAATCAATCTTGATTTTTCAATTGGAGATTGCAAGTAATCATAATTTTGTCTTGGTTTCCCTGAAAGCCAAGCCTCAATCACTGCGTAAATAAAGGGATC
>JACQPQ010000050.1 GCA_016207405.1 Gammaproteobacteria bacterium
GCCTTTGCGAGCGTCCCCGAGCGACGTAGAATTTTTCAGGTAAAAATGCAGGATGCATTTTTAGCACGCTGGAGGCAGGATGCCGACTGCGTGCGGCCTGAAAAATTCTAGGAGCGCAGGGGACTTTTAGCGAGCAGCAGGCAGCGGAAAATACACAGTGAACCACCCATCAGTGAGGAATTACCTAATTGGATGGCTCGCACTTATCCACAATCGCTGGACCTTTTTAAGGGTCCTGCTCATGTGGATAAGTACTCGCTTTAAAGTACTGGGCTTACCCACTCATAATTCAAAAGAGGCTATTTATATTAATTTTTAAAGCAAAAAGAAAAACAAAAAAACAGCCTGGAACAACCCTGTCTCAAAATCATCATTTGAGGCTCATTATTGGATTAGAAAATACTATGGGCGCGTCAGTGAGGGCTGTCACATTAAAAAACTCCGTCGTTGCGAATGCGGGGTGCGGAGTTATAGCTGGTTCCTAATGGGGGGCTTAAGTTTTGTGTAGGAAAGTTATATTGGCCTGACCCCTTAGAGCGTATCTATTCGTTCTGCTATCCACAGTTTTAACAAAGAAGTTCTAGGTACACCGATGCGCGCTGCTTCTTTATCTACTTGAAACAACATTTCTTGAGGAATATCGATATTGATTCGTTGAATAGGATGTTCCATCTTGGCGCCTTTTAAATTGAGATAACTTGAAACATCTTTCCCTTCATCAAATAATTTATCAAATTCACTGGCTTTAATTTTTTTTCTGGAGGATGTTTTCATAATATAGCCTCTCTTCATCTGTGCGACTTCTTCGTGCTGAAATTAATCGGATAGTTTCACCTCGTATTGTAAACACGCAAGAGAAACACTTGCCTGCTATGACTCCTATTTTCATATAGCCTATTCTCATCCATCTCGGCTCTTCTACTGTTCGAGCTGGGATGACATAAGAAGGTACCAACCAAAGTTGCTTTGCGTCTTCGAGCGTGATCCCATGTTTTTTCAAATTAAGCTTGGATTTTTCAGGATCATACTCAAATTTCATATGTTAATTATATTAATTTAATACCAATAACTCAAACGCAAACATCTATTCTAGACCGACTTGGTATTGACGCTTCTTAACGATGGGCATACTCTCGCAACATGGAATGTAGACTGGCCTAAGCTAGGCTAAGGCCGGCAATACCGTAGAGATCCCATATGATTATTGTAACAGGCGGAGCAGGGTTTATTGGAAGCCATCTTGTCAAAGGGCTCAATCAATTAGGGTGTGATGAGATTGTCATTGTCGACCATCTTAAAAGCAGTGAAAAAATAACTAACCTTTCAGGGGTTCGGTTTTATGATTATCTCGATAAATTTTCGTTTTTAGAGGCGGTGAAAACGCGGCGAGAATTTTCAAAACCCATTCAGGCTATTTTTCATCAAGGCGCTTGTTCGGATACCACCTGTACCGATCTCCACTATCTTCTTGAAAACAACTTTGAGTACTCCAAGCAACTGCTTCACTATGCGATGCACACTGCTATTCCTTTTATCTATGCATCGAGTGCTTCCGTTTATGGCCTTGCTTCCACCTTTAAAGAGCACCCCGATTATGAACATCCTTTGAATGGCTATGCTTTTTCCAAATTTGTGTTTGACCAGTATGTTCGAAAAATACTTCCAGAAGCCCATATTCCCATTATTGGACTCCGGTATTTTAATGTATATGGGCTTCATGAGTGTCATAAAGGGCCTATGGCCAGTGTGATATTTCATTTTAACCAGCAAGCTAAAAAAGAAGGGTGTATCCGATTATTTGAGGGTTCAGGTGGATATAAAAATGGGGAGCAACGTCGAGATTTTGTAGCTGTAGAGGATATCGTTCGTGTGAACTTATGGTTTTTAGAACATCTTAAACATTCGGGCATTTTTAATGTGGGAACGGGGAAAAGTGCTTCTTTTAATCAGGTGGCGCATGCGATTTTACAAAGGTATCCGGGAGGAGTACTGCGGTATATTCCTTTTCCAGAATCGCTCAAAGAGCATTACCAACACTTTACCGAAGCAGACGTCACCGCATTGCGAGCGGTGGGATATAACGAACCTTTTCGCTCTATTGAAAAAGGTATTCCGCTTTATTTAAAACAGCAGGTTTAAATACGCTTATAACCCTTAATTATACCAGCTGACTCCGCTTAGCCCCTGGATCCCGTGTCGCGCACCGTGACCACCCCTCTCTCGAATAAGCTTGTCATACGGGCGCTTGCACGGGATGACGCCTCGTGTGTTTTTAGATGTGCATGAATAGATAAGATTTTTTATTGTTCAGCCATGATTCCCCGCTTTAAAAATTGCCCGGTATAAGACGATGAATATTCCGCGATCTGTTCCGGCGTTCCGGTTGCCATCACAAAGCCTCCTTTATCCCCGCCCTCCGGGCCCAAATCAATGATCCAATCGGCCGTTTTAATAACCGCCAGATTATGCTCAATCACAATAATCGTATTCCCCTGATCTCGAAGTTTCATTAGGACAGAAAGGAGTAAAGCAATATCATGAAAATGAAGTCCTGTGGTAGGTTCATCTAAAATGTATAACGTTCTCCCTGTGGCAACTCTAGAAAGTTCTTTAGCCAACTTAACCCTCTCAGCTTCCCCACCCGATAATGTGGTTGCACTCTGCCCGAGTTGAAGATAAGAAAGCCCCACTTCCGTTAACGTATGCAGTTTTCTCTGAATGGCCGGGAGTGCATTAAAAAAATCTTTGGCTTCTTCTATTGTCATAGAAAGTACTTCATGAATATTTTTGCCTTTATAACGAATATCGAGAGTTTCTCGGTTATATCGCTTTCCATGACACACATCACAGGGTACTTCCATGTCGGGCAAAAAATGCATTTCCACTTTAACCCAGCCTTCACCCTGGCAAGCCTCGCACCGGCCTCCTTTTACGTTGAAGCTAAATCGCCCAAGTTTATAACCTCTGGAGCGCGCCTCGGGTACGCTCGCAAAAAGCTCTCGGATAGGGGTGAGAAGCCCCGTGTAAGTTGCAGAGTTTGAACGAGGTGTTCTACCAATAGGCCTTTGGTCGACTTCTATTACTTTATCTAGATGTTCTAATCCTTTAATGCGACAAGACGCACTCTGCTGCCTGAAAGCAACCCCATTCAATTTTTCTGCCACAATGTGGTAGAGTGTTTCATTGACCAATGTGGACTTTCCAGAGCCAGAAACGCCTGTAACACACGTCAATAAACCCAGAGGGAATGTCACTTCAATATTCTTTAAGTTATTTTTGGACGCGCCCGTTAGATGGATCATAGACTTTTTAGGAAACGGCTTTCGTTTTTCTGGGATAGGAATTTTTCTCGCTCCCGATAAATACTGCCCTGTCAATGAATGGGGTGCTGTTAAAATCGCTTGTGGCGAGCCAGCAGCCACAACCGTCCCCCCGTGAACGCCTGCGCCAGGACCCAAATCAATGACATGATCAGCACTTAAAATAGCTTCTTCATCATGCTCTATGACAACGACGGTGTTTCCAAGTCCTTTTAAATGCTTCAACGTGGTGAGTAGTCTCTCATTGTCGCGCGGATGAAGCCCAATAGAGGGCTCATCCAAAATGTAAGTAACCCCAACAAGTCCAGAGCCAATTTGGCTTGCAAGGCGTATCCTCTGGGCTTCGCCGCCTGAAAGCGTGTCGGCACTTCGATGGAGTGTGAGGTAGTCCAGCCCCACTTCTAGCAAGAATTTGAGCCGAGCTTTCACTTCCCGGATGATTTTTTCAGCAATTTCTTTTTTCCTTCCTAGAAGGGGAAGCGCTTGAATCACCTCGTAAATTTTATCGATAGAAAGTGCCGTTAGGTTTGGCAAGGTTTTTTCTCCAACCACCACAGATCTCGCCGCTTTATTGAGACGTTCTCCTTTACAGGCGGGACATTTCTCGACAGACAAAAATCTACCCAACTCTTCTTTCTCAGTAGTGGAGTGGGTTTGATGGTAAATTTTTTGCAAAGTGGGGATGATCTCATTAAAAAGTAGAGTTTGAATGGAAGAGGAAAGTTTTTTAAATGGGGTATTCAAGCTAAAAGAATGTTCTCTAGCCAACCGAATGAGCACTTCAAAGTAAAAGGGATTATTTTTGTTAAAGCGATACAGCGCACCCTGGGCAAGAGAATAAGCAGGGAATAGAACGATTTTTTTTGGATCAAAAAACGGTTGGTTACCGAGCCCATCGCAGGTTTTGCAGGCACCGGCTGGATGATTAAATGAAAAAATTCTAGGTTCAAGCTCTGGAATAGAGAAACCGCATTCTGAACACGCAAACTTGGCAGAAAATATTTTTTCTCTCTCCCGTGTGTTGTCATCAAAAGGCGTAATCGTGACTAAACCGTCTGAGAGCCTTCCTGCAAGTTCTAGGGATTCTGCTAATCGCTGTCGTTCTTCCAACCGTACTCGAAGCCGGTCAACGATGACTTCCACCGTATGAGACTCCCCTTGCTTGAGTGTGATGGGCTCGGCAAGTTCTCGCGTTTCACCATCGATTCGAGCACGCAAAAAACCTTGCTTACGAAGGTTTTCTATCACTTCACTGTGCCCCCCTTTTCGATTTCTAACGAGAGGCGCTAGAACCATAATTTTATCCTCTGAATAATCTTTTAAAATCGCATCGCTCATTTGTGATAGGGTTTCTGCATTAAGGGGGAGATGGTGTTCTGGACAATACGGCGTACCGGCACGAGCATAGAGCAGTCTCAAATAATCATAGATTTCCGTAACCGTTCCGACGGTAGAGCGCGGATTGTGCGATGTGCTTTTTTGGTCGATAGAAATGGAAGGAGAAAGACCCTCGATACGGTCAATATCGGGTTTTTCCATCATGGACAAAAATTGACGGGCATAGGCAGATAAAGATTCGACATACCGTCTTTGGCCTTCGGCAAACAGGGTATCGAATGCTAGGGAAGACTTTCCAGAGCCCGAAAGTCCTGTTATAACCGTGAGGCTATCCCGCGGAATCGAAACACGAATGTTTTTAAGGTTGTGCGTACGAGCACCGTAAATTTCAATGGCTTTCATAGGACGAAAACAGATCATACAATAAACACCACCAACCACTAACCACTAACCACCTAATTTTAACAGCAATTATGAACCCGACAGAACGAAGAATTGCCCTTTGCCTTGCCAGCGTGTATGGCTTACGCATGCTGGGGCTATTTATGATTGTCCCCATTTTCACCTTGTATGCTCAACACTTGACGGGAAGCACTCCTTTCTTTGTTGGCCTGACCATTGGAATTTACGGGCTCATGCAAGTCTTGCTCCAAATCCCCTTTGGGATCCTCTCTGATCACATCGGAAGAAAGACGGTGATTGTTTTAGGGTTACTGTTGTTTGTGGTGGGTAGCCTTGTCGCTGCAAAAAGCACAACCATTTTTGGGGTTATGGCCGGTCGAGCTTTACAAGGTTCGGGCGCTATTTCAAGCGCCCTGCTTGCACTCACCTCTGATTTGATTCGAGACGAAGTACGTACGCGAGGTCTTGCGATTATCGGGTTTTCAATGGGGGCTTCCTTTGCACTTGCGCTTATTCTGGGGCCTTTTTTAAATAGCTGGATAGGAGGGGATGGATTGTTTTGGATCTGTGCGGGATTGGGCATGATCGCCCTTTTTGTAGTGGGAGGGATTATTCCTTCCCACTCTGCCATTCGGGACACGCTCGCACAGGCGGAGAAAATACTTCCCCAAGAACCTCTTAAAGATTCTTGGACTCAATCAGCTGAAAATCCTATCCCTTTAGGATGGCTGTACGCCGGCATATTTATTTTACATTTCATTCTGGTCGCTATTTTTTTGAGTGTCCCGCTTCTCCTCTCTCGTATGGTGGGTGAGAACACCCTCACGCACAGTGGAATCTATGCTTTGGTTTTGGTCTTGTCATTTATGGGCGCTTTTCTTCTTATTCGAAAAGGAGAACGGAAGGCACCTCTTCAAAAAACGCTTCAAATAGGTGCGCTAGGATTGGTGATCGGGCTTTTGTGTTTATGGCAAGGATCGCATTCATTGCCTCTTTTCATCTTCGGGTTACTGATATTCTTTTTAGCCTTTAATATTCTAGAAGCCAGTTTTCCTTCTTTATTGTCTCAACAAGCGCCCCAAACAGAAAAGGGTAAAATATTTGGAGTGTATTCTACTGCCCAGTTTTTAGGCGCTTTTGCAGGCGGTGCTCTTGGAGGATGGCTATCTGAACATTTAGGTATACAAGCCGTCTTAGGTTTTTCTGTAGGAGCAGCTGGACTCGCTTACCTCATTACCATTAAAATTCGAAACTCGAGAATAGAAAATAACACATTACAAAAACAGGGGGATATCACATGGCAAGAGGAGTCAATAAAGTAATTCTCATTGGAAATTTGGGCGCGGAGCCAGAAATACGCTACATGCCGAGCGGCTCTGCTATAGCCAGAATTAGCGTAGCGACGAGCGACAACTGGACGGATAAACAAACAGGACAAAAGCAAGAACGCACGGAATGGCATCGGGTTGTTTTTTTTAATCGTCTTGCAGAAATCGTAGGAGAATATCTTCATAAGGGTTCTAAAGTTTATGTTGAAGGACGCATTAGAACCAGCAAATGGCAAGACAAAAATGGGCAAGACCGATACACCACTGAGATCATCGCAAATGAAATGCAAATGTTGGATGGTCGAGGAAGTGGAGGGGCTTCCGCTTCCCGCGCACAGAGCGGCGAGGCACACACGACAAGTTCTTCTTCAACAACACCTCCTAAGGAATTTTTAGAGGAGCCCGTACCTTCTGAAAGTGCCAAGCCCACTGAGGGATTTGACGACGAAATACCTTTTTAAAGGTTTTTTATGCCCGTAATATTTAGGGACAGAGGTTATAACTATTTTTTCTATTCGAATGAAGGTAACCCATTAGAGCCCTGTCATATTCATGTCAGGAAGGGGGATAAAATAGCGAAGTTTTTGATAATCCCAGAAATAAAACTTGTGAGTGCTTATGGCCTCCCTTCAAAAGAATTGAGTAAGATAGAGAAAGTAATAGAAAAGCAAAAACAGTTAATTGAAGGACATTGGAATGAATACTTTTCCCAATAAACCATTTGCCGATCACCTCTCTTTTACCAAAGACATGATGTGGATATTTCTAAAGGATGGTCGTCAATTAGGGGTTCCATTAGCCTACTTTCCGCGCTTAATGCATGCTTCTCAAAAACAATTAGAATGCTACGAAATGAGCGGGGGTGGAAGCGGCTTGCATTGGGATGCTTTAGATGAAGATATCTGCGTAGACAATCTGCTTTTGGGTATTTATGACCGAACCCAGAACTTTTCAGATGCGGCTTGATAGTCTTTATGTGTCACCGTTCGAAAGAGCATTGCTGCCATTTTTGGGCTTATAATGGGCTTCTATGGGTGTTCTTCCAAAACGCATTCTGTTGGGTGTAACGGGCAGTATCGCCGCCTATAAAAGTGCAGAGCTCATTCGGTGTTTACGTCAAAAAGGTTCTGACGTTCAAGTGGTCATGTCCGACACGGCAGAACACTTCATCACGGCGCTCTCCCTGCAGACGCTCTCCCATCATCCCGTTCATAAGAGTCTATGGGATGGGCAGTCGGGTTTTGGGATGGACCACATTGCCCTTGCCAGGTGGCCGAGCGTGGTTGTCATTGCTCCCGCTAGCGCCCACCATATTGCTAAACTTGCGATGGGGCTTGCGGATGACCTCTTAACTACCTTGTGCTTGGCAACCACCGCCCCCATTGTTATCGCTCCAGCTATGAACCCAGTGATGTGGCAGCAAGAAACTACCCAGGCTCACATTGCCCTCCTCAAAAAACGAGGCATTCATATTCTGGGCCCCGTTGAAGGTAAACACGCGTGTGATGAAGAAGGGTTGGGACGGATGATGGAGCCCGAAGGACTCGTAGAGAGTCTTTCACACCTTTTTGCGCCCAAAATTCCACTTAATATTTTGATAACCGCAGGGCCAACGCAAGAGCCGATAGATCCCATTCGGTTTCTGTCTAATCAAAGCTCTGGAAAAATGGGATTTGCCCTTGCCGAAGCCGCTGCTTTAAAAGTTGACAAAGTGACGCTCGTCTCTGGCCCCGTTAATCTTATGACGCCTGGAAAGGTGTTGCGGATCGATCTCCACACCGCAGAAGAGATGCTTCAAGCAGTGATGAGGGAAATCACAACACACCATATTTTTATCAGTTGTGCGGCTGTAGCTGATTATGCTGTGCAAGGCATTGCCCCGCACAAAATCAAAAAACAATCGGCTCCTCTTACGCTCACCTTCAAAAAAAATCAAGATATTCTCTTTGCCGTCAGCAAACTCCCTCAAAGACCTTTTCTGGTAGGATTTGCTGCCGAAACAGAAGCGGTTCTGCAGAATGCCAAAAAAAAACTTATTGGAAAAAATCTGGATATGATTGTCGCAAATCGTGTGGGTCCTGGACGAGGGTTTCAATCTGATTATAATGAGGTCACTCTGCTGTGGGCGCATGGCAAAAAAAAATTCCCTCGCATGCATAAACAGGAGTTGGCACATTCATTGATCGACTGTATTTTAGAGCGTTATGCCACAGTACGAGATTCTTCTTAATTTTTCAAAAATAAATGGGGAAAGCGAGTGACACTTAATGCTAAAAGAGCGCTTCATATTGCTGAGGTTCTCACGGAAGCGCTGCCTTATATTCAGTCTTTTGTCGGCAAAACGATCGTAATTAAATACGGCGGGCATGCCATGGAAGATAGGGATTTGCAAAGTAACTTCGCAAAAGATGTTGTTTTGATGAAGACAGTAGGCATGAACCCCATCATTGTTCATGGAGGAGGGCCACAAATTGGAGCACTTTTGAAGCGCTTAGGGAAGGAAACTCGATTTATTCAAGGCATGCGGGTAACCGATCAGGACACCATGGATGTCGTAGAAATGGTACTGGGGGGACAAGTCAACCCTTCTATTGTTCACCTCATCAATCGACACGGCGGACGTGCAGTGGGGTTAACGGGAAAAGATGGACAATTTATCCTGGCTAAAAAATTGCCGCTCCATCGTTTAAAACCAGAACTAAAGGCATCAGAAATTATTGACTTGGGGCACGTTGGAGAAGTGGACTCCATAGACACCACCCTCTTGAATACCCTCATTCAAAATCATTTTATCCCAGTTGTGGCACCTATTGGAGTAGATCAGGCGGGCACCTCTTACAACATCAATGCCGACTGGGTAGCGAGCGCTTTAGCGCAAGTTTTAAAAGCGGAAAAGTTAATGCTGCTCACGAATACGGCGGGTATCCTCGATCACAGTCAAAAGAGGATCAGTCGGCTCGGGAAAAAACAACTCACCCGACTGCTGAAAGACGGGAAGACCATAGGAGGCGGCATGATCCCAAAAGCCGAGTGTGCACTGTCTGCGCTCAGAGGCGGAGTCCATGCCGTACATATCCTAGATGGACGACACCCCCACGCCATATTGCTAGAGATATTTACACATGCAGGGGTTGGGACGCTTATTCAAGGGGAATAGGTGGGGCGAGCAGTTACGTTAAAACAACATGTTGCTATCATAGGCGCAGGTTGGGCGGGCCTTGCTGCGGGAGTTTCTCTTGCTCAGAGTGGCTTCAGAGTTACGGTGCTCGAAGCCGCCCCCAAAATCGGAGGCCGTGCAAGGACCCTCTCGCTTGATGGAGTTGAACTCGATAATGGCCAACATCTTTTTATCGGAGCGTATCGCGAGCTGCTTTCTCTGTTTAATTTATTAGGTGTTCCAGAACAAGATGTATTTGTGCGAAAGCCACTTCATCTTCGGATGTTAAATAGAGAGGGGCATCCTGTTTTAGATTTTAAACTCCTTGGCGCGCCTTCTTCGTTTCATCGCGCCATGGCCATTTTAAAAAACCCCTCCCTTTCTTGGCAGGAACGTTTTTCCCTTTTATCTTTTTTTCATCGTTTAAAAAAGAATGATTTGCTCTTAAAACGAGATTTAACGGGTGAGGCTTTTCTAAAACAAATGGCGATTCCATCTCGTTTGAGTGAAGTCTTCTTTGCCCCCATTTGCCAAGCAGCGCTTTCCACTTCTATCCAAATGGCTTCTGCGCAGGTATTTATCCGAGTGCTCACCCAAACGTTTGGAAGAGATCATGATTCAGATCTTCTATTCCCAAAAAAAACGTTGAGCGCCTGTTTTCCCAATCCCGCAGCGCGTTTTATTGAAAAGAATGGTGGACGGGTTTTAGTTCGGGAACGCGTGGTAGGTTTTCATAAAAACGAGCAAAATTTTAGTATTTTTACTGCAGGAGGGGTATTAAAAGCCGATGGGGTGATCCTCGCCACTCATCTAAAAGCCTGTCTGGCTTTAATTGAGCAAGAAGCAAGACTTACAAAAACCGCTCGCTTGTTAAAAAGATTAGGCTATCAGCCGATTACCACGCTTTACTTCCAATATCCTTTTTTACCCCCACAAACAACACACTGGGAAATGATTGGACTCGTCGGAACGACGAGTCAGTGGCTGTTTAACCGGTCGGAGTTCCCACAAGGGACACCAGGGCTGGTTTCTGTTGTGATAAGTGGTGAAGGCCCTCATATGACGTGGCCTAAAAATGTACTTCTGGATAGGGTAGAACAAGAATTAAAATCTGCTTTTCTCCATGGGAATACCAAATCTCTCAAACGATGGATGATTCGAGAAAAAGAAGCCGCTTTGTATGCCAGCCCCGATTGTGCTGAATGTCAACCTAAAAATTCCACTTCCCTGCCTGGCCTTTGGTTAGCAGGGGATTACACGGTAGCAGGGTATCCTTCTACCCTTGAGTCCGCTATCCGAAGTGGTGTGGAATGTGCTGATCTGGTTCATGGAACATTTTCCGGGTAAACTGTTTCAGCATGTATAAACACATTTTTATTTCACTTCTCATTCTATTGGGCTCTTTCTCAGCTTCTGCATTTCCTTTTTCAAATGAGGAGGATATTGTGGCAAAATTGCCACAAGAAGAAAGTTCTGTGGAAAACAAAGAAGACGAAGAAATAGAGATGTTAGAGCCTATGGACATCCAACCAGAGGAGCTCTCTAAAGAAGAGCTTCCTCGGTAAAAGCCCTTAACCTGTGCTACCTGAAAAGTTCGTCGAAGTTTATGTTGGCTTAGGAAGTAATTTAAATCATCCCATTCGCCAGATTGAAGAGGCGTTCCAGAACCTATCCAATATTCCAAGTACTCGCGTTTTAAAAGTATCTCCCCTTTATCAGAGCAAACCTCTCGGTCCTCCTCTGCAACCCGACTACATCAATGCAGTAGTCTTGCTTTTAACGGAACTGTCTCCCCCTCAACTTATGGAGCACTTACAATCCATTGAAAAAAAACAAGGCAGAATCAAAACTATTCCCTGGGGACCGAGAACGATTGACTGTGATCTCTTGCTCTATGGAACGCTCACCTTGAAAACGGATGCGCTTCAAATCCCCCATCCGGGGTTAAAACTGCGTGCATTCGTTTTAAAGCCTCTCCTCGATATTGCGCCTGATCTGGTGTTGCCAGATGGAACCTCTATACTAGAGGCTTATCTTGTACTGAAGAAGATGTATCTAAAAAAGATGCCTCGAACATTATGAACATATCTCTGTCATCGAAGGGCCTGTTCTCAAGGTGCCATTAAGACGATGAAAACCTACATCCTTCGTCGCCTTCTTCTCACACTCCCCACCCTCTTTGCCATACTGCTCACCAACTTTATTCTGGTTCAACTCGCGCCAGGAGGCCCTGTTGAATACTTACTGGCAAAAACTTCTGGAGAAGCTGCCCCAATAACCTCTCTTACCTCTGCCAATCAAGACGAGCCCTCTCGCTATCAAGCGAGCCAAGGCATGGCTCCAGAACTCATTGAAGAACTTAAAATCCAGTTTGGATTTGACAAACCTCTCCTTGAGCGATTTTGGAAAATGATTCTCTCCTATATTCGGTTTGACCTCGGTCAAAGTTTTTATCGAGACGCCGATGTAATCGACATTCTTTTAGAAAAAATGCCGGTTTCTATTTCACTGGGGCTCCTGTCAACTTTACTCGTTTATTGGATTGGTATTCCCTTAGGGATCCGAAAAGCTATTCGCCAAGGGAGTCATTTTGATATCGTGAGCAGCTTTATATTAGTGATCGCTTATGCCATTCCCTCCTTCCTCATGGCTACTTTTTTAGTCGTTATGTTTTCTGGAGGAAATTTTCTAGACTGGTTTCCTTTAAGGGGGCTTGTTTCTGATCAGTTTGCTTTGCTATCCTGGCCAGAAAAAATATTAGATTACCTCTGGCATATGGTTTTACCCGTGTTTGCACTTCTCATAGGAAGCTTCGCGAGTTTAACTTTCCTCACTAAAAATTCTTTTCTGGAAGAAATTAACAAGCACTACGTGATGACAGCCCGTGCCAAAGGACTGAAAGAACGTGCTGTTTTATATCAACACGTTTTTCGAAATGCGATGCTTCTCGTCGTCTCGGGTTTTCCGAGTGCCTTTATGGGGATTTTTTTTACAGGGGCTTTACTCATTGAAGTCATTTTTTCATTGGATGGATTAGGCCTTCTGGGGTTTGAATCTGCTTTCAGCCGAGATTACCCAGTTTTATTTGGGACGCTTTATCTTTATACCCTGTTTGGCCTTTTATTTAATTTAATCGGGGACCTCACGTACAGTTTGATCGATCCCCGTATTCACTTTGAGCGCCATGAGTAAAAAAGTCTCGCTTTTGGCAAGACGTTGGTCAATTTTTCGCATCCACCGGCGGGGGTACATTTCCCTCATTATCATTGGGATGCTGTTTTTTTTATCTTTGTTTGCGGAAGAGCTGGCCAATGACAAACCCATCCTCATCCGCTTTCAAGGGGAGTGGTTTTTCCCCGTCTTATTTTCCTACCCGGAAACGACTTTTGGAGGCGATTTTTTAACAGAAACAGATTATCGCGATCCTTTTGTCCAAGCGCTCATTCAACAAGGTGGCTGGATGGTCTGGCCGCCGATTCGTTATCATACCAACACCATTCATTATAATTTGCCCAGCCCTCCCCCCACGCCTCCAGATAGAACCCACCTTTTAGGAACAGACGACCAAGGACGGGATGTGCTCGCTCGTGTAATTTATGGATTTCGGATTTCAATCATCTTTGGCATTCTCCTCACCTTCATGAGTTCTCTCGTAGGCATTGCCGTAGGTGCGCTTCAAGGGTATTTGGGGGGGATGACCGATCTCATCGGGCAACGGTTTATCGAAATTTGGACCGGCCTCCCGGCTTTGTTCATTCTGATCTCCGTTTCAGGAATGATTGTCCCAAGTTTTTGGTGGCTTCTCTTTCTTTTACTCACATTTAGTTGGACGGGGCTTGTCGGGGTTGTCCGGGCAGAATTTCTAAAAGGTCGTCAACAAGACTACGTAAAAGCAGCTCAAGCCCTCGGCGTTTCACCCCTTTTTATTCTTATACGACATGTTTTACCGAATGCCATGACGGCAATCATGACTTATCTTCCCTTTGTTCTGGCCGGCTCTATTGTGATGTTGGCATCGCTCGATTTTTTAGGATTAGGGTTGCCGGAAAGTTCCCCCTCTTTAGGGGAGTTGCTTTCGCAAGGAAAAAATAATATCCATGCCCCCTGGCTTGGGATTACAGCCTTTTTGGTACTTGCCGTTACATTAAGTTTGCTTATTTTTATTGGAGAAGCCGTTCGAGATGCCTTCGATCCTAGAAAACACGGATAGTCGCTCCTCACGAGTAGGAGAGCCTCTCCTTCGTGTGGAAAATTTAAGTGTTCAGTTCATAAAACCGCATGAAGCACGTTCTATCGTTAAAAATATCCAATTTTCCATTTCTAGAGGTGAAACGTTTGCACTCGTTGGAGAAAATGCCTCTGGGAAATCAGTTACTGCACAAAGCGTTTTACAGCTCTTTCCTTATTTTTCAAATCACCGTTTGACGGGGCAAGTTTACTTTCAAAACCAACCGCTCATAGGAACTTCCGAACCCATCTTAGAAGCTTTGCGAGGTGGCAAAATCGGAATGATTTTTCAAGATCCCATTCATTCTTTAAATCCTTTACATCCCATTGGTCAGCAAATTGGTGAAAGCCTTGCTTTGCACTCAAATTTGTCGGGAAGGGAATGCCACAAAAGAGTCATGGAGTTACTGAAAGGGGTTGGGATAAAACACTCCGAACACCGGATCCATGCCTTTCCCCATGAGTTGTCGGGCGGGGAATGTCAACGGGTGATGATCGCGATGGCAATTGCCAACGATCCACTCCTTCTGATTGCCGATGAACCCACGACTTCCCTCGATGTGATTAACGAAGCTGAAATTCTAAAGCTCCTTAAGTCTATTCAGCAAAAGCTGGGGATGGCAATTTTACTGATCACTCACAGTCTTAAAATGGTTCGGAAAGTTGCAGATCGGGTAGCTGTTCTTAAAGAAGGAGAAATTGTAGAAAACAAGTCTACTGGAGCGCTCTTTCAAAATCCCTCTCATCCTTACACTCAGGCGCTCCTAAACGCTGAAAGGTTGCCGGATGCTCCCTCCTTGAGCGCTTCAAATAATGTCCTCTTATCGGTTCAGAATGTTTCGGTTTCTTTTACTTTTCGAAAAGGTTTATTCCGAAGAGTGACTGAGCGCATTAAAGCAGTTGACCATGCCAGTTTTGAGTTGCAGGAAGGGGAGACGCTTGGCATTGTGGGCGCGAGTGGTTCTGGAAAAAGCACCTTATGTGCAGCACTCTGTCGTTTACACAAAGTTCAAGGCAAAATTTATTTTCGAGGAGCCCCTTTGCATGCATTATCTCCCCGCGCGTTGCGCCCATTGAGGCGAGAACTGCAAATCGTATTTCAAAATCCTTTTCGGTGTTTAAACCCGAGGTGGAGCGTACAGCACATTATTGAAGAGGGCCTCGCGGTTCACTACCCCAGTTTGACAAAATCGGCACGCGAAGCGCGTGTGATTGCCCTGATGCAAACCGTAGGGCTTGATCCAAAAACGCGTCACCACTATCCACATGAATTTTCTGGGGGGCAAAAACAGCGTATTGCGATTGCCCGCGCGGTGATACTCAAACCACAATGCATCATCCTGGATGAACCCACGAGCGCTCTGGACCACATCACTCAAAAACAAATTCTTGAACTGCTCCGGCGGCTACAGGTCGAATTTAATCTCGCTTACCTTTTTATCAGCCATGATTTAACGGTGATACGGTCTTTCTGTCATCGAGTCCTCGTGATGCAAAACGGAAGGATTATAGAAAGCGGTTTTCCGAAAGATATTTTTGCCCATCCCCAACATGAATACACGAAGCAACTCGTCAAAGCTGCGCTGTTGCAGATATAAGCGAGCATCAAAGTATTTTCAAACCCAAAGATGCGCCTGAATAGATTTTTTCATGTGCCAACCTTGGGGTCTGTAAAAGAATAACTTTTCATTTTTAGCATCCCATCTTGGGCCCATCTTTGAACAAAATGTTCAAATCTGGATCCAATCTGGGCGCTAAAAAAGAAAAGTTATTCTTTTACAGACCCTTACTCAATTCTAAAACATTTTCTAAAGCTGTATCATATCTAGGCAATCTACCACCAAAAATCATGCCCTGTAAGAATCGTTCATAATCTCTTGGATATCTTCTATTCGTTTGAAGTTCAGATAATGCTCTTTGAATAACTGCACCTGGATTTTTATGATAGTCAGTGTGTTGATTTTTAAATTGAACTGCATCATACCTAATCGATTGCTCAATTATCTCTGACACTGTCCCCCTATTGAGCTTATTGCTTGCTAAGGCCATATGAATATCGTAAATGTGTCTCAACAACGTAGGTTCATATTCGACTATCACCCGGCGAGTAAGGGCCACCCATTTTTCTGCAATAGTAGCTTCCAAGATACTGCATTTCACTAGTTTAGTAATCTTTCTCTGATGAGCCAAGTCAATGAGAGAAGACACCTGAAGATAAGTACATGGATGCTGCAGCGCTGAATATCTCAATTCCAGCTTAATATGATTTCTGAGGTTCTTAGCCAGGTTCTTGCTATTTTGAAAGAAAAGCTTCATGCAAGCGTATTGATTATCAGAGAGAGCGGTTATTTCCCCCTCTGGTACCTTAAAGCCAAATTCAACAAGTCCCTTGACCAATTCTTTTCTAGCTTGACTACATAGTTTTCTAAGGGTTGAATGACTGGGATTGCCACTGTTTAAATAGAGCTTGAAATCCACATCTTCAGACATTCTTTGAGTAATTTGATAGCCTTTAGATAAGCAAGTACCTCCACAGAAAATCAGCTCAAAGCGATCGAGCTTAAAGGTAGATAAATAGTGGAGGACCTGAGTAAGATAAAAATCTTTTATGATAAATTCGCCAGAAGCAATTCCATAAAAATCTGCTGTATCCGCTACTTCTCCTAAATCAGGTGCAATAAGCCCCATGAACATCTCCAGATTAGATGATTTGTAACGTCATGTTCTTATAAGACAGTTTGCGGCTCGCCCGACCCATGATCTTAATCACTGTATTCACAGGTATTTGAGTAGACTTGCCGGAACGATAAGCCGATTCTAATTCATCGGGTTCCCATCGAATTTTAAGGCGCATTAGAGTTTCTTCCACTAGTTCTTTGAAAGGTTTAGCAGGAACTGTTTTTCCAGTGATTTTCGACCGTCTAGTTTTCACATACACGCCTTTCCCAATTTTAATCAGAACTTCGTTATAGGATAACTCTCGCAAGGCTCTGATAATCTGATCTTCATCTGAAAATCTTTTAAAATCAGCGGTCAAAAATACGTCCTGTTCGCTTGATCTAATCTTGCGATAAATTCTGTTTTTTAGCGTTTGAGTGGCTTTAACTTTCATAAGTTGAACTGCAATAATACGACCAAAAACCCGATAATTAAAGTATAGGTTCTGCCCTCATTGTTGTCCAATCTTGACACGAAGGGTGTTCACATACTCCACCCCATACTGAGCTATAGCTTAACTTTGGCTACAGGTAATTTAGTCACCATAACGATTAATTTTTACTTGTTTTAATCATTTTATCGATTAAAATTATAGTATGGCTGTTTCTCAAGGCGCCCTACGTCGCTCACTTTTAGAATGGACGGATTGGTGAAAAAAGATTGGTACCACCCTCATCCCCAGAAAACCTAACATTCAAATTCCTGAAAGTTTTGCTGTGGTTCTGACGGGGGGCACTTAAACCCCAATGCTCAAAAGATTACCCTTTGGCACTGAGAACTTATAAAATTTCTTAATGGAAGAACGATTTTTAAAATATGGGATTGTCTTCATTTTTGCTTTTATAGCAGAGCTGATTGATGGCACGATTGGTATGGGTTATGGCGTTAGCTTGACTACATTTCTGCTTTCATTTGGAATGGGGACTGCCATGGCAAGTGCGGTAGTGCATATTTCTGAAATATTTACAACTTTTGTTTCTGGAGTTTCGCATTTTAAGATTGGAAATTTCGATAAAAAAATTTTTATATGCCTTGTGATCCCAGGAGTAATCGGGGGAGCTGCCGGAGCATATAGTGCGGTTAAGTTTCAAAACGCTTCTCTCATTAAGCCATTTATTTCTAGTATTTTACTGCTGTTGGGCCTCTTAATTATTATAAAATATATTAAAAAAAGAGAGTTTTTAGAACAAGAATACCAAACGCCCCGAAAAAGCCATCTTATTCCTTTAGGACTGATTGCTTCTTTTATAGATGCCATAGGGGGCGGTGGATGGGGCCCGATTTCCACACCCGCGCTCATTATTAACAATACAAATCCCAAGAAAGCGATAGGCTCGGTTAATTTTGCAGAATTTTTTGTAACGCTTTCCATTTCGTTAACTTTTTTCCTTGCAATGCCCAAAATAGAGTGGGATCTTTTAATTTTCATGATTGCTGGGGGCATTATTGCAGCACCCATTGCAGCCATTGCCATGAATAAATTACCACACAGAGCATTAGGAATTATAGTTGGCTGTTTGGTTGTGTTTTTAAGTATAAAAACTATTTTAAAAGCATTATATTTTTAATATAATTCATTGTTTAAATTAGGAAAAATTCATTTTTTGGTCTATATATTAAACAGGGGGTATAGAAGTTGGGGTATCA